>NZ_RZSL01000348.1:0-6674 GCF_003997355.1 Mesorhizobium sp. M1E.F.Ca.ET.041.01.1.1
CCGCCACGCCGCGCCAGCGCGTCTCGGCCGTCGTCGCTGTCAGCTTCTCCGACGAGCAGTTCCAGTCGGAGACGATCGCGGCCTGGCTCGCCTTCTATGTCGAGGCGCAGAAGTCCTCCGCCTTGCGGCGGCTGCTCCGCATCTATGCGCGGCGCCTGCATTCCAACCTGATGAGCGGGCTGACCGGCATCCTTCCTAAAGCCGAGGCGGACCGCGTCGCGGAAGCGACGGCGGCACTGATCGACGGACTCTACATCCGGCGCGCGCTGAAGGACGGCGTGCCTAACGCGCAGAGCGCGATCGCGCTGGTTGAAGACTATCTCGAAACCAAGCTCAACGGACGGAGCCTGCCTTGACGACCCGACGGCCCAATTTCCTGATCGTCATGGTCGATCAGCTCAACGGAACGCTGTTCCGGGATGGGCCGGCCGATTTCCTGCATGCGCCGCATCTGAAGGCGCTCGCCCAGCGCTCGGCGCGCTTTGCCAACAACTACACGGCCTCGCCGCTCTGCGCGCCGGGCCGGGCCTCATTCATGAGCGGCCAGTTGCCTTCGCGAACGGGGGTCTATGACAACGCGGCCGAGTTCGTTTCCTCGATCCCGACCTTCGCGCATCATCTGCGCGCCGCCGGCTATTACACCTGCCTGTCCGGCAAGATGCATTTCGTCGGACCGGACCAGTTGCACGGCTTCGAGGAGCGGCTGACCACCGACATCTATCCCGCCGATTTCGGCTGGACACCGGACTATCGCAAGCCCGGCGAGCGCATCGAATGGTGGTACCACAATCTGGGCTCCGTCACCGGCGCCGGCGTCGCCGAGACCACCAACCAGATGGAGTATGACGACGAGGTCGTGTTCCTGGCGGAGCAAAAACTCTACCAGCTTTCGCGCGAGCAGGACGATCCAGCCCGCCGGCCCTGGTGCCTCACCGTTTCGCTGTCCCACCCTCACGATCCCTATGTCGCGCGCAAGCAGTACTGGGATCTCTACGAACACTGCCAGGCGCTCGATCCGGAAACACCGTTCATCCCGTATGACGAGCAGGACACGCATTCGCAACGGCTTTACCACGCCAGCGACTATGCATCTTTCGAGATCACCGACGAACAAGTGCGACGCTCGCGGCGTGGCTATTTCGCCAACATTTCCTATGTCGACGACAAGCTTGGCGAGCTGCTGGACGTTCTCAAGCGTACCCGCATGCTCGACGACACCACCATCCTGTTCTGCTCGGATCATGGCGACATGCTGGGCGAGCGCGGCCTGTGGTTCAAGATGAGCTTCTTCGAAGGGTCCGCGCGTGTGCCGCTGATGATCGCCGGCAAAGGCGTGCCGGCCGGGCTGGTCAAAGCGCCTGTCTCCAACCTCGACGTGACCCCGACGCTCTGCGACCTCGCCGGCATCGACATCGCGGGGATCGCGCCGTGGACCGACGGCCAGTCGCTGCTGCCGCTGCTTGACGGCAAGCCGCGCACCGCGCCGGTGCTGATGGAATATGCGGCCGAAGGTTCCTACGCGCCGCTGGTCGCCATCCGCGAGGCCAAATACAAGTTCATCCATTGCGAGCTCGACGCGCCGCAACTGTTCGACCTCGATGCCGATCCGCTCGAGCGTAACAACCTCGCCGACGATGCGACGAACGCAGCCCTGGTGGCCGCTTTCATGGACAAAGTCCGGGCGCGCTGGGACATGACCGGTTTCGACGCCTCGGTCCGCGAAAGCCAGGCGCGCCGCTGGGTCGTCTATCCGGCCCTGCGCAACGGCGCCTACTACCCGTGGGACTTCCAGCCGCTGCAGAAGGCCTCGGAGCGCTACATGCGCAATCACATGAACCTCGACAATCTCGAGGAAAGCAAACGCTATCCGCGAGGCGAATGATGGCTGATATTCTCGTTCCCACCCTGGACCACCTGAAACGTGCCTATGCCGTGACGTCCGCGGCAACGCAGGTGACGCCGCTGCTGGAGTCGGCTGCCCTTGCCAGGGAGACGGGCGCAGCGCGCGTCTTCGTCAAGCCGGAATCGCTGCAATGGGCGGGCTCCTTCAAGGTGCGCGGGGCCTATTGGCGGCTGACGCGGCTGTCGCCCGACGAAGCGAAGAAGGGCGTCGTCGCCTATTCCTCCGGCAATTTCGCGCAAGGGCTGGCGGCCGCGGGCCAGGCGCTCGGCATTCCCGTCACCATCGTCATGCCGATCGATGCGCCGGCCGCAAAACGCGACGCGACCGCAGGCTATGGCGCGCGCGTGGTGCTCACCGACCATGGCGATCGCGCCCGCGAGGAAGTCGCGGCCGCCAAGGCGCGCGAGATCGCCGAGACCGAGGGGCTCACCTTGCTCCATCCCTTCGACGATCCCGAGATCGTCGCCGGCCAGGCTGGCGCCGGGCTGGAAGCGCTCGACCAGTTGGCGGCCAAGAAGGCTCACGCCGACCTCGTCTTCTGCTCGGTCGGCGGCGGCGGGCTGATCGGCGGCGTCTCGCTCGCCTTCCATTATCTGTCGCCGAAAACCGAGATCATCGCCGTCGAGCCTGAAGGCTTCAACGGCATGGGCTCGTCGCTCGCGCATGGCGCGATCGAAACCATGCCGATTGGGCCGAAATCGATCTGCGACGGGCTGATGGCGCGCAAGCCCGGCGAGGCGCCGTTCGCCGCGGTGCGTGCTGCCGGCGTTCGCGGCGTGACCGTCGACGACGCCTCGGTGCGGCGCGCGATGAAGATCGCCTTCGAGCGGATGAAGCTGGTGCTGGAGCCCTCGGGCGCGGCGTCTCTGGCAGCACTGCTTGGCGGCAAAGTGGATGCGAAGGACAAAACCGTCCTTGTGGTTGCAACCGGCGGCAATGTCTCGCTCGCCGATTTCATGGCTCATATGAACAATGCTTGAAGCGGATTTCGTCATCATCGGCTCCGGCTCCGCCGGCTCGGCCATGGCCTATCGGCTGTCGGAGGACGGCAAGCACTCGGTGATCGTCATCGAGTTCGGCGGCACCGATATCGGACCGCTGATCCAGATGCCGTCGGCGCTGTCGATCCCGCTCAATATGAGCCTCTATGACTGGGGCTTCGCCAGCGAGCCTGAGCCGCATCTCGGCGGCCGCGTGCTCGCCACGCCGCGCGGCAAGGTCATCGGCGGCTCGTCCTCGATCAACGGCATGGTCTATGTGCGCGGCCATGCGCGCGACTTCGATCACTGGGCCGAACAGGGCGCGACCGGCTGGGGCTTCGCCGATGTGCTTCCCTATTTCAAGCGCATGGAGGATGCCGACGGCGGCGAGGACGGCTGGCGAGGCCACGGCGGCCCGCTGCATGTGCAGCGCGGCACGCGCAAGAACCCGCTCTACGGCGCCTTCATGGAGGCAGGCCGCCAGGCCGGTTTCGAGCTCACCGACGACTACAACGGATCGAAGCAGGAAGGTTTCGGCCCGATGGAGCAAACCATTTGGGGTGGCCGCCGCTGGTCGGCGGCCAACGCTTATCTGAAACCGGCTCTCAAGCGAAAGAATGTGAGGCTGGTCAAGGGCTTCGCCCGACGTGTGGTGATCGAGAATCAACGCGCCATCGGCGTCGAGATCGAAGCTAACAAACAGATTCAGGTCGTTAAGGCGCGACGCGAAGTGATCGTCGCGGCATCCTCGATCAATTCGCCCAAGATCCTGATGCTGTCAGGCATCGGCCCCGGCGCGCATCTGCAGGAAAACGGCATAAAGGTCATCGCCGATCGGCCGGGCGTCGGCGCCAATCTGCAGGACCATCTGGAGCTCTACATCCAGCAGGAAGCGACCAGGCCGATCACGCTGAATTCGGTGCTCAATCCCTTCTCCAAGGCGATGATCGGCGCGCAGTGGCTGTTCTTCAAGACGGGCCTCGGCGCCACCAACCACTTTGAAGCCGCAGCCTTCGTGCGCTCGCAGGCCGGCGTCGACTATCCCGATATCCAGTATCACTTCATCCCGGCGGCGGTGCGCTATGACGGCAAGAAGGCGGCGAAGTCACACGGCTTCCAGGCGCATGTCGGGCCGATGCGTTCCAAGTCGCGTGGCTCGGTGACGCTGCGCTCTCCCGACGCCCTTGCCAAGCCGGTGATCCGCTTCAACTACATGTCGCATCCGGACGACTGGAGCGAGTTCCGCCACTGCATCCGGCTGACGCGCGAGATTTTTGGCCAGAAGGCGTTCGATGGGTTCCGTGGCAAGGAGATTTCGCCGGGCAGCCATGTGCAGTCCGACGACGAGCTCGACGCCTTCATCCGCGACCATGCCGAGAGCGCCTACCACCCCTGCGGTACCTGCAGGATGGGCCGCGCCGACGACCTGACCAGCGTCGTCGATCCGGAATGCCGCGTGATCGGCGTCGAGGGTCTGCGCGTCGCCGACTCCTCGATCTTCCCGCGCGTGACCAACGGCAATCTCAACGCACCCTCGATCATGACCGGCGAGAAGGCGTCCGACCACATCCTCGGCCGCACGCCGCTTGCGCCGTCCAACCAGGAGCCCTGGATCAATCCGCGCTGGCAGGTGGCCGACAGATAGCGCATGATCCGGACGGATCGCTTCGCCCCTCGAAAGAGAACTGGAGAACCGCCCATGCGCGCCCAGCCAACGGCATCGCATTATGTCAACGGCCGCTATATCGAGGACGAAGGCGGCGCGCGCCTGCCGGTGATCTATCCGGCGACCGGCGAGACCATCGCGACGCTGCATTCGGCGACGCCAAACGTGCTGGAGCTGGCGATCGAGGCCGCGCGCGCGGCGCAGCCGGCCTGGGCGCGGCTGAAGCCGGTCGAGCGCGGGCGCATCCTGCGCCGCGCCGCCGACATCCTTCGCGCGCGCAATGCCGATCTGGCGCGCATCGAGACGCTGGACACCGGCAAGGCGATCCAGGAGACGCTGGTGGCGGATGCGCCTTCGGCCGCCGATTGCCTGGAATATTTCGCCGGCGCGGTCGCTGCCTTCAATGGCGAGATGATCGATCTCGGCGGGCCGTTCGCCTATACGCGGCGCGAGCCGCTCGGTGTGTGCGTCGGCATCGGCGCCTGGAACTATCCGATCCAGATCGCCGGGTGGAAATCGGCGCCGGCTTTGGCCATGGGCAATGCCATGGTGTTCAAGCCGTCGGAGAACACGCCGCTTTCGGCACTGGCGCTGGCCGAGATCTACAGCGAGGCGGGGCTGCCCGACGGGCTGTTCAACGTCGTCCAGGGTTTTGGCGATGTCGGCGCTGGCCTCGTCAGCCACGACGTGGTGGCCAAGGTTTCGGTGACCGGCTCGGTGCCGACCGGCCGCAAGGTGCTGTCGCTCGCCGGCTCGAAGATGAAGCACGCGACGATGGAGCTCGGCGGCAAGTCGCCGCTGATCGTCTTCGACGATGCCGATCTCGAGAACGCCATCGGCGGCGCCATGCTCGGCAATTTCTATTCGACCGGGCAGATCTGCTCCAACGGCACGCGCGTGTTCGTGCAGAGCGGCATCCATGACCGCTTCGTCGACCGGCTGATCGAGCGCACCAAGAGAATCCGCATCGGCGATCCGCTCGATCCGGAAACGCAGATGGGGCCGATGGTCAACAAGGCGCAGCAGGAGAAGGTCGTCTCTTATATCGCGGCCGGCAAGCAGGAAGGCGCGACGCTCGCCTGCGGCGGCAACGTGCCGTCGCTGCAGGGTTTTCAGGGCGGCTTCTTCATCGAGCCGACGGTTTTCACCGGCGTCGCCGACGGCATGCGCATCGCGCGCGAGGAGATCTTCGGGCCGGTGATGAGCGTGCTCAAGTTCGACAGCGAGGACGAGGTCATCGAGCGCGCCAACGATACCGAATTCGGCCTTGCGGCGGGCGTCTTCACACGCGACCTGCCGCGCGCCCACCGGGTGATCGCCGAGCTGCAGGCCGGCACCTGCTGGATCAACGCCTACAATCTGACGCCGGTAGAAATGCCCTTCGGCGGCGTCAAGCAGTCCGGCATCGGCCGCGAGAACTCGCTTGCCGCGCTGGCGCACTATTCGCAGCTGAAGGCGATGTATGTTGAGACGGGGGATGTGGCGAGCCCGTATTGACTTGGCAACCGGCTCGGCCGCGCTTATCATAAATTAATAAGAATGGATAATAGCAAGGAACTGAGCCATGCCAGCAAGCTATAACATCGGTTCTCGCTATGAGGCACTGGTACGCGAGCTCGTCGAAAGCGGCCGCTATGCAAGCGCCAGCGAAGTCGTACGTGATAGCCTGCGCCTCCTTGAGGAGCGCGAGGAGCAGCGGCAGGCGAAGCTTGCTGCTTTGCGTGATGATATCCGCAAGGGGAAAGAAAGCGGCCCCGGCATTCCGGCATCGGAGGTTCTTGACCAGCTGGAAGCGAAGTACCGCGACACAAGCCATAAGTAATGGCTGTCACATTCTCACCTGCCGCCGCAAGGGATGTCGAGGAAATCGGCGACTATATCCATGCTGAAAACCCAGCTGCGGCTCGGCGTTTTGTGGCCGCGCTCAGAGTACGGTGTGGGCGCATTGCCGACGCACCGCGCGGCGGCGCGCTCCGATCCTCGCTAATGCCAAATCTGCGTTCAATTCCGTTCCAGCACTATGTAGTTTTCTACGTGGCTGAAGGCGATAATGTGCGCATTGAGCGAGTCCTGCACGGCGCTCGTGATATTGAAGCGGTTTTCGACGAGGACGGCGACGTTTAGT
>NZ_RZSL01000349.1:0-6641 GCF_003997355.1 Mesorhizobium sp. M1E.F.Ca.ET.041.01.1.1
GATCTTCATCGACGAAAGCCACGTCACCGTGCCGCAGATCGGAGGCATGTATCGCGGCGGAAGTCGCCGCGATACATGCCTCCGATCTGCGGCACGGTGACGTGGCTTTCGTCGATGAAGATCAGCGCATTGTCCGGCACATATTCGAACAAAGTCGGTGGCGGCTCGCCCGGCTGACGTCCGGTGAGATAGCGCGAATAGTTCTCGATGCCGGCGCAGGAGCCGGTCGCTTCCAGCATCTCGAGATCGAAGCGCGTGCGCTGCTCGAGCCGTTGCGCTTCCAGCAAACGGCCAGCCTTTTCAAGCTCTTGCAGGCGGTGCTGCAATTCTTCCTTGATCGACTTGATGGCCTGATTCAAGGTCGGGCGCGGCGTCACATAGTGCGAATTGGCGTAGATCTTGACGCTCTTCAATTCGCCGGTCTTCTGGCCGGTCAGCGGGTCGAACTCGGTGATGGCCTCGATCTCGTCGCCGAACATCGAGATGCGCCAGGCGCGGTCTTCCAGGTGGGCGGGAAAGATCTCGATCGTGTCGCCGCGCACGCGGAACGAGCCGCGCACGAAGTTGACGTCCTGGCGCTTGTATTGCTGGGCGACGAGATCGGCGAGCAGAGCGCGCTGGTCGAGCCGGTCGCCGACCTGCATCTGGAAGGTCATCGCCGTATAGGTTTCGACCGAGCCGATACCGTAGATGCAGGACACCGAGGCGACGATGATAACGTCGTCGCGCTCCAGCAGCGAGCGCGTCGCCGAGTGGCGCATGCGGTCGATCTGCTCGTTGATCGAGGATTCCTTCTCGATATAGGTGTCGGTGCGCGGGACGTAGGCCTCCGGCTGGTAGTAGTCGTAGTAGGAGACGAAATACTCGACCGCGTTTTCCGGGAAGAATTTCTTGAACTCGGCGTAGAGCTGCGCGGCCAGCGTCTTGTTGGGCGCGAGAATCAGGGCGGGGCGCTGCGTCTCCTCGATCACCTTGGCCATGGTGAAGGTTTTGCCCGAGCCAGTGACGCCGAGCAGCACCTGGGTGCGGTCGCTCTGGTCGACGCCTTCGACGAGGTCCTTGATGGCGGTCGGCTGGTCGCCGGCCGGCTCGAAATCCGAGACCATCTTGATGGCGATGCCGCCTTCCGACTTTTCCGGCCGGGCCGGGCGGTGGGGCGTCCAAAGCTGGCCGTCCTTGTGCAGCGGATTGCCGGATTCGATCAGCGCCGACAACGCTGCGACAGTGGCGGTCACACCACTCGACGAGACCGACTCGGCGTCCTCCAGGCTGATGTCGAGGCCGGCCACCGGGTTGAGGCCGGCGGCCGCGCGTTCCTTCGCCGAGGCTGCACCGCCCATCGAGGTGCCGCGCGCCGTGCGGCCGGGCGCGGACGAGCGTTCGGGGATCTTCTTCGGCGCTTTTGCCTTCGGCTGCTTCTCCGCCTCGCGCTCGATCTGTCCAGCCCAATCGGAGATCGAGCCGGTCAGCGGCGCGCCGGAGAATTCGCTCTGCGGCGCTTCGGCAAAACCACCGGGCTTCAACGGCTCGGCGGCGTCGAGGAATTCGGTCAGTGGGCTGCGCCGTTTCGGCGCGCCATCTTGCGCCGGCGAGGGCGTTTTCTTGTCGGTGCGTTTGGCCATGGCCCGAATATGGGAGGACTCGGCCAAAATGGAAAGAGCGGAGTGAAAGGGCGGGTGCGCCCTGCGGACGCTGCTGACAGAAGGCTGTCAGGAGGCATGTCGCGCCCGCCGCTTCGCCTCAATTGAACCACAGCGCGAAAATCAAGAATCCGGCACCGCCGAACTCGCGCTGGATCTGGTCGAAATCGTCGCTGGTCAGGATTTTTCCGCTCTCGACATAGGGCGCGATGGCTGGACCGGTGATCGACAGGACGAGGTCGAAGGGTTTCGGCTCGTCGAAGAAACGCTTCATGTTGATGCCCTTGCCGGCGATGCGGAAATGCGGCAGCAGCACGCGGCCTTCCAGAAGATCCTCGGCCATGGTCAAAGTGGCGAGCCAAGCCGTCACCTGCTCCTCGCCGACTTCGAGGCCGGTGAGTGGGTTGACGCCCTTCTGCTGTGGCCCCGGCAGCCATTCGCGGTCGTTGTCGGTTTCGGCGAGGATCGCGTTCCAGTCTTCGCGCGAAAGCCGGATCATCTCCAGCAGATGCCTGCGCGCCGCCTGGCGGCGCTCCGGCTCGACCACCGGCCAGTTGACGAGATGCACCAGCGAAATGAAGTCGGCGAAGCGCCATTCAGAAGAAAAGATGTTGCCGCTCATACCGCCGTCCGGCGGCACCAGCGTGTCCTGCAGCGGCAGTTTCGCGCGCGGGAACAGCATGTGGAAGGAACCGTCGAACATGGTCCTGAAATCATGCGCCAGCCAGAAATCGGCCTGGGCCATCAGGAACTCGGCGTAACCTTGCAGCCAATAGCCGTCGGCGCGGTCGAAGCGGAAGGCGAGCGAGGGCGCGGCAGCGCTCGCGTCGACACTGCCGCGCGAGAGCGAGGCCATGATCGCGGCGATACTCTCGTCCGGCGCGATGTTGCCGTCCTCATTGAGATCGATGCCGGCACGGGTGAGGTCGACCACCATGCCGATATCGGCACCGGCCGGCACGGAGCCCAGCGTGGTGGCGGATTTCTCCAGCTGGTCGCGGAAGGCGACCAGGATGGCGCGGAATTCTTCATAGGTCAGCGGCTGCGGGTTGGGGTTGTCCGGCACCGGCAGCCGCATCAGGGGCAGCATGAAGGATTGCGGACTCTCGAAACCGTGGCGGTGGAGGCCACTGGCCAGAATCTCCAGCGCGGTGAAGAATTCGCCGGCGCCGGCTGCGTAGGCCGCTGCCGGGTCGCCCGATGCGGATGCCTCCAGGGTCGACAACGAACTGTTCCGCTCCGAAACGTTTTTCGCCTCGAACAGCATCTTTGCTGCGCCCGGCATTTCCGCGGCGACTGACGAGATCGGCAGGCAAAGGCACAAGGCGGCCGCCATAAGACAGACTATGCGCGTCATCGTCATCCTCCCACCGACGTTGCAGCGAACATACACTTTTTTGGCCCATGGCGCCTGCCTGGCCGGACTGGACTTGCATCCGGCGTCAACCGACCCGCCACTCAATGAGGCCGGCTTCAACCCGTTCGCGGAACGGTCTACACACGTGGCAAACGATTGGGCATGGCGTGTCGAACTATCCGCTCTCCTACAAATTGTCGTGGCTGCCGCGCTTCCTGAAGCCGTCGCTTGGCGGTGACACGAACGGTTTCGCTGCGCCGGCGGCGAGCCTGATGGATCCGCCACCGGCGCGGACGGTGCGGCTTGCCTTCATCGGCGACCTTTCGGCGGTCGCCAACCGCACGGCGCCGGAGTGCGATCCTGCGATCGCGGCGCTGCTTGCCTCCGCCGATCTCGTGATAGGCAATTGCGAAAGCCCGATCGTCGAGCGGCCGAGCGCGGTGATGGGCACGCGGCTCGGCACCCATCACGCGATGACCGAACGCTTCCTGGCGGACGCGCTGACAGCCGTCGGCATCGCACGCGACAGGTTGGTGCTGTCGCTCGCCAACAATCATGTCCTCGACCAAGGCACTGCCGGCTTCGAGGAGACGGTCGCGGCGCTGAAGCGGCTCGGCATACGCACAATCGGCACCAGTGCTGGCGGGCCGGTCCAGCGCCATGCCGCCGGGTTGCTGACGATCGGCTTCGCCGCCTTCACGCTTTGGCGCAATGCTGACGAGCCCGAATTTCGAGCACGGGTTTCCATGGCGAGCGATCCGGCGGAATGGCCGCGCGAGGCGATCGCCGATGTCGACCTGCTTTGCGCCGTGCCGCATTGGGACTGGGAATTCCGGCATTTTCCGAGACAGCCGACCCGGGTGCTGGCGCGGCGGCTGGCGGGCCATGGCGTCCGGCTGGTCGCCGGGCACCACGCCCATGTCGTTCAGCCGGTCGATCGGTTCGGCGACAGCATCGTCGCCTACGGCCTCGGCGATTTCCTCGGCACGGCCTTCGTCAAACAACCATGGCCGGGCCGCATCGGCTCGATCCTCGCCGTCGACTTCAGCGCCGATGCCGCCACGCGCGGCATGATCGCCGCTTACCGATTGCATTTCTTCATGCGGCTCGGCGCCGGCGGCCATGAGCGGCTGGTGCCGGTGGAAGCGCTGGACGGGGCGATGAAACGCCGGGTCGCGGCTCGGCTGAAGGCTGTCTTTCCAGATCAGCCGGGCTAACCGCCGACCGCTGGCGACTTTCGCGCAAAAGCCGCTATCATGAGCGATGTCTTAGCGGCGGCCGGGGGTGGCCATGGAAGCAGCGGATTTCATGCCGAGCGAAGCGGTGATCGTCGGCATCAGGCACAACATCGAGGCCTATGAAGCGAAGCGGGCGTCGGCCCAGAAACAGGTGCGCTGGCGGGTGCCGCTGTTTGTCGGCCTGGTGATTGTTTTCGTCGTGCTCACCGCCTGGCTGTTCAACAGCGCCGCCGACCCCAACGAACAGTGGCTCTCGACGCCGCACGTCTTTCTCTACCTTGGCGGCTTCATCGTTGCGGTGCTGCTCTATTTCCAGGCGCTGAGGCCGGCGACCCGGCTGCAGCAATCCTTCCGCGATACACTGCTGCCGATGATCTTCGGCTTCGTGCGCGATGTCCGCTACCAGCACGGCGTGCGGCCGAATTCCTTCGACAGGATGCCGCGCGAAACGGTCGGCGCTTTCAATAGGCAAAGTTTCGACGACACGATCTCGGGACGCTACGAGGATTTTCCCTTCGAGCTTTACGAGGCGAAGCTTTGGGAAGGCTCCGGCAAGAGCGAGACGACCGCCTTCAAGGGCGTCATCGTCGCCTTCGAAACCATCGAGCCGTTCCCGGGCACGCTGGTTGCGGCGCGCAGGGCCAACAAGATGGTGCATTTCTTCCGCGGCATGTTTGCCAACAAGATGCAGGAGCTTTCGAGCGGCGTCGCCGAACTCGATGCCGCCTATGAATTCCGCACCGACAATATCGAGGCGGCGCGGCCGCTGGTCACGGGACGACTGGCGCAGGCGCTGACCTGGCTCGGCGAGACATGGCCTTACGACCAGGCCCGGGTGGCGCTGAGCGGCAGCGACGGTTTTCTGTTGATGCCGCGGTCGAAGAACTTCTTCGAGCTGCCGGATATCTCCGTGCCGATCGACTACAACACCCATGTCGCGCCGATGATCGCCGATCTCGGCGCCATGCTTGCCACGGCGGCGCTGGTACGCAAGATCGGGGCGAAGGACGAAGCGGCCGGATGACGCGCTTCGCTCAGCAATCGAAGCCGTACTGGGTGCGCATGTAGTCAGCCTCTTCCTTCGACATTTTCTTGAACATCACGCAGACGGTGAAGCTGCCGACCTGATGGCCGTCCCTGGTGTATCCCCAATCGGAAATATCGTCCCTGGTGAATTCGATGTTCTGGCCGAAGACGACGTTGCGGACGAGTTCCGGCTCGTTCGCCAATATGCCGACGAAGCCGGTGGCGGTGCGCTTGAAGGGGATGACCCAGAAATGCTCCGTCACATTTCCGTCCACGACCATGACCTTCAGCTTGAACTTGTCGGCTCCCGGCGGCGGAGCTTCGGACAGAGCCAGGAAGTCGTCCAGGCTGGATCGCGCCTGCGCAATCGCTGCCGCCATCTCGGCATCGTCGGGGGCGACCATCACGGTCTTGTCGTCGCCCTGATCCGAGTCTTGCGCTCGAACCTGCAAGGGTGCGAGCGCCAGCAGCAGGCATAGTGCGGCGCGAACGGTAAAGGTCATGAAGCCCCCCGACTCCGGATAGGCGACAATCTTCCCGCATCGGGCCGGCATTATCAATTGGGATCAATTGGGAGGAGCGTCGAGATTTCCAGCCGTAGTCATTGCCACCCGACCGGTATCAGGCCCAGCGTTTCCGACGACGGCCTATGTTGACCCGCGGGGGGGCGTCGCTTTTTCCCCGGGAATGCCCTACAGCCCGCTCGGCACCAATCCTGCCAGCCAGTCCGCCGATCGCTTCGCCATGTCCACGGTCGCGTCAGCCGCGCGGCCGAGGTCGGTTTTGACCACGGCATAGCCGGTCTTGGTGCGGTAGAGCACGGCGCTGCCACCGTCGACCGCAGCCTCGAAGGCGACCGGTCGCGCGGCCTCCGTCTCGCTGGCCGTCACCGTTCCGCCAACCGGGACGGTCGGGCGATGGCTGAGCTCGGGCGGCAATGGGGCGATGGTTTCGACGACGCGGTTCGTCGGCTTCAGCTCCGGCCCCGACGCTTTCGCGGCGAGTTCCGAGGTCGATGCCGAACCCTTGGTGCGGCAGATGCCGGAAACCAGCGGGCGGTTGAAGTTGCGCTGATGCAGCATCTGGCTCTTCATCGCCGCTTCGCAGTCGGCGATCGTCGCCCATTTGGCGGGCGTCTCGCCGATATATTCGCAAAGCTTGGCGTCGCAGTCGCAGCCGACGATGGTCATGGCGACAAGGGCGGTCTTGATCACGGTCTTGTCCCTTTGAATTCGTTCCAAGGCTGATCAATCGCCGGGGAACAAGGCGGGATTTGGCCGCATTTGTGAATTGTGCATGACCACATGTTACGGAAGGTTGCTTGGCTTGCGACTGTGGCGGGAAAGCATCAATTGCAGGAAAGCGGCAGCCCAAAAAGAC
>NZ_RZSL01000034.1:0-22525 GCF_003997355.1 Mesorhizobium sp. M1E.F.Ca.ET.041.01.1.1
TGCCTATGTCCCAGGGGTTGGGCATGACGAAGGTGGAGGCATGCAGATCGCGAAAAATCTTGCCCTTGTCCATGGCGGATCCTCAATCATGATCGGGGTTGTGAGGGGGAATTTATCGCGCGGGCCGGGGCCGGGCAAATGAATGCGTTCCGTTCAGAAGCGTTTCTCGTTTTCTGCTGACAATTTCTCGAACGCATCGGAACTCCTCACATAACGCGTCTTGGCCTTGTCCCAGCGATAGGTGACCGAAATATCGTGCGAGACCGCCTTGGGCGCCGCGTCCTCGCAGCTTTCGCCGCTTGGCGTCGTGGCATCGGTCACCGTCACCTTGATCGCCGCATAGGGCCGACCATGACCCTTGGTCTGGAAGGCGAGGTTCTGCGTGCGCCTGTAGGCGCAGTAATTTTCGTCGAACGTGTAGATTGTGTCGATCAATTCGAAGCGGTCGTCGCGGACCATGATCAGCAGCGTGCCGACATAGCCCTGGTTGGAGTTGAAATGCGTGCTCGTGGTGACGATGGCATCGTCGCCGGCGGCGATCGAAATTTTGCCGGGCTCGCGAAAAGAGGTGCTTCTGTCGACTGCCACGTTTGCGGTGTCGAGCAGTCTCGGCTTGCCGGAGAGATCATAGAGCGCCAGAACGGCGAAGCCCTCGGCGTCGTCGGATGAGTAGCCGAGGTCGTAGAGCATCGTCAGCCGGTCCTTGCCGCCGGCCTTGATGGCGAGTACGGCGGCGTCCGACAGGCTTGCGGTGGGAGGCGGCGAGCCGCCATCGTCATCGCCGGTGAGGTCACGCATCTGGATCGGCGCGGTGCCGTCATCCGGGATGATCAGCTTCGCGAGGTCGAGATAAGTCACGTCCGGGTGACCTGGAACGGCGCTGCCCGGTTCGGGAAAGCTGACGGTCTCTGCATCCGCGGTCGCCCACAGCCACGGCAACAGCAGGCAAGCGAACAGGAACCGAAGCAGGATGGATGTCATGCAGTGCCCCCTTGGGAGCGTGCAGGCTAGCATGGCTGACGGCGACAAACAGCCGGATTGTCCGCAGCGCAATGAACTCAGTGGATCGGCACCAGCCCGGCGAGTTCGCGCATGTCGTCGAACAGGATGCCGCCGGCCGCGGCCAGGCCGTCGCGGTCTGAGAACGGATCGGCGTGGTAGGAGAACACGCGCATGCCGGCGGCGATGCCCGCCTGGGTGCCTGCGACGCTGTCCTCGATGACGATGCAGCCGTCCGGCGCGAACCCCATTGTCTTTGCCGCATGGAGGAAGAGGTCGGGGAAGGGCTTGCCGCGCCCGACCATGGTCGAGGAGAACATGGCGTGCTCGAACAGCGGCAAAAGCCCGGTCTGGCCGAGCGTGATATGCATCTTCGAGATCCGGGCCGAGGAGGCGACGCAATAGGCGATGCCGGCCGCGCGCACCTTCCCGATGAAGTCGCGAACATAAGGGATCGCCTCGACGCCATGCGCGAACAGGTCCGGCAGGCCGGCGTTCCACCGTTCGACGAAATCGGTGCCGAGCCTGACCTCGGTCTCCGCCTCGATCTCTTTCTGCACCGAGGCCATGCTGCGGCCGGAGAAATGCTTGCGGCAATATTCGAATGTGGTTTGAAAGCCGGCCCCGGAGAGCCATTCGGCGAGGCGTTTGTTGGCAAGGTTCTCTGTGTCGACCAGAACCCCGTCGCAGTCGAAGATGACCAGCTTTGGAACTTGCATCAAGCGGTGCCGGTCGACCCGAAACCGCCGGCGCCGCGTGTCGTGCCGCCGGCGAGCGAGCGTTCCTCGCTGGCGACCTGCGTCACCGCGGCAAACACGATCTGCGCGATCCGCATGCCGCGCGTCACCGCGAAATCCTCATCGCCGAGATTGACGACCAGCACCTTCACCTCACCGCGATAGTCGCTGTCGATGGTGCCGGGCGTGTTGAGGCAGGTGAGGCCATGCTTGAAGGCGAGGCCGGAACGCGGCCGGACCTGGCCTTCCATGCCTTCCGGGATTTCCAGGATCAGTCCTGTCGGCACCAGCGCGCGCTTTCCCGGCAGGATGAGCAGCGGCCGGTCTTCCGGCACCGCGGCACGCAGATCCATTCCGGCAGCGCCTGAGCTTTCATAGGCCGGCAACGGCAAGCCCTCGCCATGCGGGAGCCTGACGAAACCGACGGTGGGGCCGATGACGGAGGAAGGATAGACAGCGGTGCGCATGAGCCCATTCCTATCGGCGCGAATGGCGATTCGGTCAACTCGGCGGCAAGCCTATCAACGGCTTTCTTTGAACGCGGTTCCGCCGGCTTTCAGCGCAACTCCACCGGAACGACGGTCGTCTCCTTGATTTCTTCCATCACGAAAGAGGCCGAGACGTCCGACAGCGCCACCTTGGCGATCAGCCGCTGGTAGAGCCGGTCATAGGCTTTGACGTCGGCGACGCGGGCCCTCAGCACATAGTCGAGGTCGCCGGACATTCGGTAGACGCCGGTGATCTCGGCAAAGCCGGTCACCGCCGCGCGAAACTTTTGCAGCCAGTCCGGGTCGTGGTTCGAGGTACGGATCAGGATGAACACCGAAAGCCCGAGCCCGACCTTGTCGGCATCGACCAGCGCCACGCGCCCGGTGATGACACCGTCCACCTCCAGCCGCCTGACGCGCCGCCAGCAGGCATTTCGCGACAGCGCCACGCGCTCCGACAACTGGTCGACGGAAAGCGTGCCGTCGCGCTGCAGCTCCGCCAGCAATCTTCGATCGATTGCATCGAGTTCATGGATCATATTGGGATGAATGTCCCAAAACTCTTCTCCATTCAAGGACAATTTGAGATCGATGAACCTTCGCCTCATGGCAGGTTACTCAGAATCGGGGCTCATCCCGGCAGGAGGGACCACCATGACGACACGGTTTACGGCACTCTTCACCGCTCATCCGGCCAAGGTGGGCGAGACCTATTTCGGCCACATGGCCTTCGCCGCCTGGTTCTGTTCCCGCCTGTCGATGGCAGCGGGCGCCGCGTTCGTTCACGCTTTCTTGCCATTTCTGTTCGAGACTACGGCCAGCCGGATCGTTCGCGAGCTCTATGAGCGCACGCAAAACAGAGGCTCAGACGCGGTGAAGGAGCCGGCGGCTCTCTTGGACCGCGCCTGATAGATGGTGGAAAGCGATGTGCCGGTGGGCGGCCTATCTTGGTGAAGCGGTCTTCCTCGAAGACATCATCACCGCGCCCTGCCATTCGCTGATTGCCCAGAGCCACTGCGCCCAGGAAGCCAAGTCGCCGACCAATGGCGACGGTTTCGGCCTTGCCTGGTATGGCGACCGGCCCGAGCCCGGCCTTTATCGCGACATCCTGCCGGCATGGTCCGATCCGAACCTGAAGAGCCTGTGCCGGCAGATCAAATCCGGCCTGTTCCTCGCCCATGTGCGCGCCTCGACCGGCGGCGCCACCAGCCGCATGAATTGTCATCCCTTCATTTCCGGCCACTGGTCGTTCATGCATAACGGCCAGATCGGCGGCTTCGAAAAAATCCGCCGCACGCTTGAGAATTCGCTCTGCGACGCCGTCTTCGACCAGCGCGAGGGCACCACCGATTCGGAGCTTTTCTTCCTGCTGATGATCGACGAAGGCATGTCCGACGACCCGCAGGGCGCTGTGGCGCGCGCCACCAGCCGCGTGCTGGAAGCCTCGCGCCGCGCAGGTCTCGAACCGGCACTGAAGCTGACTGCCGCCTTCTCCGACGGTCAGGCGCTCCATGCCGTGCGCTATGCCACCGACGATCATGCGCCGACGCTCTATACCGGCGCATTTGCCAAAGGCGCCGGCCGCTGCATCGTCTCTGAACCGTTCGACCGTGACGGCGGCGACTGGCAGGCGATCCCGCCGTCGAGTTTCGTCACCATGACCAGGGACGGCACAAGCATCCGTCCGTTTGCGCCGGCCGCCGCGCGGTTGGCAATGGCTGTGTAGTCTGTCAAACGTTGGGATCTTGGCGAAAGCCATCGTGACGTCCAATCTCCCCACCGTGGAGAGATTTCCGGCAGGAGAAAGGGGCGCATAGAGCAACAACCTCGACATGTTCAGTCGCAGCAATTTCGATCAAGCACCGTTGTCCTCCGGATGCTGAACTCGGCTTGAAGCCACATCGAAATCCGCCATGTTGACGGCGGCGCGCAGCAGCCGGAGCCTCGTCATGGACCTCGCCTTCTCATCCGCCACCGACCTCGCGACAATGATCGCCGAGCGCAAAATTTCGGCGGTCGAGGCCCTCGATGCGCATCTCGCGCAGATCGACCGGCATAACGAAGCGGTGAACGCCGTCGTCATCCTCGATCGGGAAGGCGCGCGCGGGGGCGCGGAGAAAGCCGATGCGGCGCTGGCGCGCGGCGACACGCCCGGCCCGCTGCATGGCGTGCCCTTCACCCTGAAGGACGCGCATGAGACGGCCGGCATGAAGACCACCGTCGGCTTTCCGCCCTTTGCCAATTATGTGCCGCAGAGCGACAGCCCGGTCGTCGCCCGGCTAAAGGCCGCGGGCGCCGTGCTGGTCGGCAAGACCAACGTCGCCGCAATGCTGGGCGACTGGCAGTCGGACAATCCGCTCTTTGGCCGCACCAGCAATCCGTGGGATCTGTCGCGTACGGCGGGCGGCTCCAGCGGCGGCGCCGCGGCCGCGGTTGCGACAGGCATGACGCCGTTCGAGGTTGGCACCGACATGCAGGATTCCATCCGCCTCCCTGCCGCGTTCTGCGGCGTCTATGGCCTGAAACCGACGGAGCATCGCATTTCGTTGGCCGGCGCTTTCCCCGATCCTGGCGGTGCGCCGCGCAGTGTCCGATTGATGTCATGTGTCGGCCCGCTCGCCCGGAATCCGGAGGACCTGGCGCTGATCTATCGGATCATTGCCGGCCCGGATGGAACCGATACCGACTTGGCGCCGGTGCCGATTGATCCAACGTCAAAGCTCCAACTGAATTCGTTGCGCATCGCCTTCGCCAGCACCTTCCCGGGTTTTCCAATAGCGGCCGAGATCAGCGCCGCGGTGGAAAGGTTGGCCGCTGGGCTGGCCTCCGCCGGCGCGAGCATTGGGGAAGCAAGACTGCCGAAGCTCGACCTGCATGACGATCTCGCCGAGGGCGGCCGGCTGATCGGCATGATGTTGGAGGCAGCACAGCCGGAACAGCCAGAGCAGCCGACGCCGGTGTCGCGCTGGTTCGCCGCACTTGCCCGCCGCGACCGATCGATCCTTGCCTGGGAGCGCTTCTTCGAAACCTGCGACGCCTTGCTCTGCCCGGTCGCCATGACCACGGCCTTTGCGCACTGCAAGCCGGGGACCACGCTCAAGGTCAACGGCAAGGACGAGAGCTACTGGATGCTGCCCGCCTATGGCGCGGTCTTCAACTATTCTGGACACCCGGCGGTGGCGATACCGTGTGGGCAAGACAGCAATGGCGTACCCGTCGGCCTGCAGCTCGTCGGCCGGCACTGGTCGGAAGCGCGGCTGCTCGGCATCGCCGCAGCGATCGCGCCGTTGGCTGGCGGGTTTCGCCGGCCGCCTGGCTACTGAGCGAAACGCGACAGCGCGTAGGGCGCCAGCAACGCATCGCGCTCGCTATCGAGGATTTCACGGGCGGCAAAAAGGCCGATCGCGGGTGCCAGCGTGATTCCGGAATGGGTGACGGCGAGATAGAGGCCGCCGACATCCTCGGCGCGGCTGACAATCGGAAATCCGTCGATCGGGGTCGGCCGGTAACCGACGGTATGAAAATCGAACTCCAGTCCATCGCCGCCGCGCAGCATCGCTTTCATCGTCGCGAACAGCTCGCGGGCGGTGGCTTCCGGATTCTCGCCCGGATCGCCGCCGCCGAAATCCGAGCCGGCGATGATGCGGCCCTCCGCCGTCTGCCGCATATGCAGTCTCTCGGCCAGCACCAGCCCGTTGAGCAGCTTCTTGTAGGGGCGCGAATGCACGATCAGGCCGGGCGGCGTCTCGACCGGCAGCTTGATGCCGGCCGTGGCGGCGATCGCCGGAGCGCCGGCGCCGGCGGCGATCACCACCTCGTCGGCGGTGATCGTTTCGCCCGAAATGACAACGCCCGTGACTTTGCTGCCGGACAGCGCCAGCGCGCCGACGGTCCCGGCGATGATCCGCGCGCCGCGCCGATCGGCATCGGTGAGCAAGGCCCTGGCTGTGGCGACCGGCTCGGCCACGCCCTCCTCGGCAACGTAAAGGGCGGAATCCGGAAGCTCGGCGAGGTTTGGCTCAATGCGCGCCGCCTGTTCGCGCCCAACCCGCTCGATGCCATAGCCCCAGGAAGAATGCTCGGCCGCATAAGCTTCGAGCCGGTCCGCCGGCAGGTCCCAGCACAGGCCGCCGCACCAGGCGAGCGGTAATCCCGGCAGGTCCTTCGCCAGCCGTGTCCACTCGGCCATGGCTCGGACGCGCAGGTGGAAATAAGTTTCGGGATTTCCCCAGCTGGCATTGATCCAGGCGAAGGAATTGGGCGTCGCGACGCCACCGGCGCCGCTTGTCGAGACGACCGTCACGCGCGCGCCGGCCTTCGTCAGATGCCAGGCGATCGAAGCGCCGATGATACCGGCGCCGATGACGATGACTTGTTTTGGGCTGCTCATGCTGGACCTTCGGGGAGATTTCCCCCGTCATGCCACCGCGCCGGCCATACCTCAAGGTAGAAGCGCTCAAGCGAGACGCGGCTACACGCTGCCCACCGCTGCCTTCTGAGTCCCGGCGAGCATGTCCTTCAGCTCTTCGCAGCGCCGCATGAGTCGGGAGGAGTCGAGCTTCTTCGCAAGCGCCAACGCGGTGCCGAGCTCCAGTTCCGCGCCGTTACGATCGTCGAGCTGAATGAGGAGCGCCGCGAGCGAAAGCCTGGCGTCTGCGACATTGATCGGCGAGCCGATCTCGTTCCAGAGCGAGCATGCGGTTTGCAGCTCCCGAACAGCCTCGGCGAGGCGTCCCTCCTGTATGAAAAGCTCTGCCTTGGCCTCGCCGGTCAGCGCCCGGATGGAGGCCATCGGCCAGCGCTGTGGCTGGGCCTCCAATTCGGCGATGACCTCTTTCGCGCGCTCGTATCGATCGGTGCGCGCCGCCACCTTGGCGAGCGTGGCAAGGACGATGCCGCGCCGCTGCAGTGTCGGCCAGCCGTTCCCGATCAGGGAACGTTCGAGAGCGCTGAAGGCCGCTTCTGCCTGTCCTTGCTCGAGTTGCAGCAGCGCGAGGCCGGGCTGCGGATCCCATCCTGCCGCGTGCGACGCGCGATAGGCCGTTTCGGCCTCGACGAGATCGCCGGCGGCGAGGTGAATATCACCCAAGACACGCAGTGCATCGCCCGTCGCCCAGGGCGCATCGAGCGCCAGCTGGTCGAGAGCGGCGCGCACCAGTGCCTCCGCTTCCTTCAGCGTGCCGTGAACGCCGAGCACCTCGGCCCGATGCAGCCGGCATGATCCCGACAGGTTCTCCAGCCCGTGTCCCTTGCACCAGTTTTCGTAGCCGGATGTCCATTGGTTGGCCCTCGCCCAGTCGCCGAAGTTCCGGCAGGACCAGAGGATGTTGCAATAGAGGATGCCGCCGACAACCGGATCTATGTCGCTTGAGAGGCCGAGCGCGGCGGCGAAATCCTGGTCCTCCTGGCCGGATTTGGTTTCCCCGAGGCAAAGTTTGAAGAAGCCGCGATAGATCAGCCCGAGCGATTCCACGACCGGGTCTTCAAGATGTTTGCCGACTTTGAAGGCCTGCTCGGCAAATGCGAGCGCCTGCTCGGGTTCCGCTTCCGCGCCCATGATGCGCGCCCCCATCCAGCACCACAGGCCGTGCTCCCTGCTCTCGGTGGCGCTGTCGATCAGCTGCGCGGCGCGCTTGTGCCAGCCCTTGGCAACGGCAAGCTCGCCTCTCTCCAGATGGATTTTGGCAAGCGTGATTGCCGGGGAGGCCGCGCGCAGCCGCTCGCCGGCCACGCCGTAGGCAGTCACGGCGCGTGCCAGAAGCGGGATGGCCTCAGCCGGCCGCCCCATGCATTCCAGTGCCAAGGCCCATTCTTCGAGATCGGCCGTCAGCAGCTCGTCGGCGGCATCCGCTTGGGCGAAGGAAGCCGCGGCCTCGTGCCATTTTCTGGCTGCAGCGGCCGCGCGTGCCGACAGGATTGGTGAGCCGGGGCTCGATGGCTTGTCGCCGCCATCGGCCGGAGCCGACCTTTTCTCCGAAGCGACCGCTTGATCGAGGCAGATCCGGTAGCCGAAGCGGGGCAGGTTGCGCAGCGCCGTCTCCAGGCCGCCCTGGCGCAGAACGCCGCGGGCTAGGCTCGCCACGCGCTGCAGCGACGCCTCGGTCACCGTCACGCCTGGCCACAGCGTTTCGAGCAACTCATCCTTGCTCAAGGCCCGGTCCTGGTGCCGCAGCAGCATGGCGAGGAAATCGAAGACCAGGGGCTGCACCTCGATCTCGCTTCCGGCGCGGCGAAGGGCGCGGGAGTTTTCGTTGAGCTCGAAGTCGCCGAAGCGATGAATTCCCATCGGCAGCAATCCCTGTAACGGCAATAGGCAAAGGATCAGAACAAGATAAGAGCGGCATAAGGACTGTTGGCCGCCTCTTGGGCAATTCTCCGTCTGCCTGGCGAGCCAAGCTGCAGTTTACCTCAGCGGCCCCGGGGATGTCACCGGCACCCGACCTGGTCGGGCGTCCGAAGGCATTTGAACCGCAGATCAAGGAGATTGTGAAATGCAGAAATACATCATCGAACGCGAAATTCCCAAGGTCGGCACCTTCGAGCGCGAGCAGCTTCGCGATGCCTCCAAGGCCTCGAATGCCGTTCTCGCCGAGCTCGGCCCGGACATCCAGTGGGTGGAGTCCTTCGTGGCGGACGACAAGACGTTCTGCGTCTACCTCGCCAAGGACGAGGCGATCATCCAGCGCCACGCCAAGATGAGCGGCTTCCCGGCCACCAAGATCACGCAAGTGAAGCGCCTGTTCGATCCGACGACGGCCTACGCCGCCGCCTGACGGGGAGGGATGGATCGTGAAGCTCCGCGGCATGTGAGCCGTGAGCGCGATTGGTTCTGACCTCTTCTTCGAGAAGCCTTTGGGAGGGTCATTCACTGGCCCTTCCAATGTCATCGTTTAAACCGATGGAGACATGACTATGACCATCTTCGGGCAGGACCTCGTCGCCAATCGATCCGCGCTTGGGTGCTCTTTCGCTACGGCCGTCGAAATCTGCCGTTCCGCCATAGGTCCCCTGGCGCGCATCATCCGCATCCGCAGGGATCGCGCCTGGCTGGACGAGTTGCCGGACTACCTGCTGCGCGACATCGGCGTCGAGCGCATGGAGATACGCTTGATCACCAGATTGGGCCGCAAGGTCGGCCGTAGCGAGCGGATCTGAAAGGACACGGGGTTCCCTTACCGGGTTGGCGGCTGCGCCGCTCGGACGACCCGATCTGCCCGAACCTGTCGACACGCCCAAAATGCGCTGCTAGAAGCCCGCGCCACAGACAGGATTTCACGAATTGGCAGAAGACATCGAACAGGCGGTATCGCGCCGCCGCACCTTCGCGATCATCGCCCACCCCGACGCCGGCAAGACCACGCTTACCGAAAAGCTGCTGCTGTTCGGCGGCGCCATCCAGCTTGCCGGCGAGGTCAAGGCCAAGAAGGATCGCATCCAGACCCGGTCCGACTGGATGAAGATCGAGCGCGAGCGCGGCATCTCGGTCGTCACCTCGGTGATGACCTTCGAGTATGACGACAACGTCTTCAACCTGCTCGACACGCCCGGCCACGAGGATTTCGCCGACGACACCTACCGCACGCTGTCGGCGGTGGATTCCGCCGTCATGGTCATCGACGCCGCCAAGGGCATCGAGCCGCGCACGCTGAAGCTGTTCGAGGTCTGCCGGCTGCGCGACATCCCGATCATCACCTTCGTCAACAAGATGGACCGCGAGAGCCGCGATCCGTTCGAAATTTTGGACGAAATCGAGCAGAAGCTGGCGCTGGACACTGCACCCGTCACTTGGCCGATCGGCCGCGGCAGGACGTTTTCCGGCACCTACCATCTGGCGCAGAACGCGGTGCGCCGGAGCGACGACGAGAAGGAGCGCACCCCGGTCAACGGTCCGGATTCCAATCGCGTCGCCGGGCTCTTGCCGGAAAACGAGCGCAACGACTTCATCGAGGAGCTGGAGCTCGCGCGGGAAGCGTGCAGACCCTTAGATGTCGACGCCTTCCGCGAAGGCCATCTGACCCCGGTCTATTTCGGCTCGGCGCTGCGCAATTACGGCGTGCGCGACCTGATCGAGGCTTTGGGCGCTTACGGCCCGCCGCCGCGCGCCCAGGCAGCCGATGAACGCACGGTGGAGGCGACCGAGGAGAAGATGACCTCCTTCGTCTTCAAGATCCAGGCCAACATGGATCCCAACCACCGCGACCGCATCGCCTTCGTCCGCGTCTGCTCAGGCAAGCTCGAGCGCGGCATGAAGGCAAAGCTGGTGCGCACCGGCAAGCCGATGAGCCTGTCGGCACCGCAGTTCTTCTTCGCCCGCACGCGAGTCACGGCCGACGAGGCTTTCGCCGGCGACGTCGTCGGCATCCCCAATCACGGCACGCTGCGCATCGGCGACACTCTCACCGAAGGCGAGGAGATCCTGTTCCGCGGCGTGCCGAATTTCGCGCCGGAAATCCTGCGCCGCGTCCGCCTCGGCGACGCCATGAAGGCCAAGAAGCTGAAGGAGGCGCTGCACCAGATGGCCGAGGAGGGCGTCGTGCAGCTCTTCTCGCCCGAGGACGGCTCACCGGCGATCGTCGGCGTGGTCGGCGCGCTGCAGCTAGATGTGCTCAAGGAGCGGCTCAACATCGAGTACACGCTGCCGGTGGATTTCGAGATGTCGCGCTTTTCCGTCTGCCGCTGGATTTCGGCCGACGACAAGGCTGAGCTGCAGCGCTTCATCGAAGGGCATCGCGGCGACATTGCCCGCGATCTCGACAACGATCCGGTCTTCCTCGCCCAGCATGCCTTTTCGCTGAACTATGAGGCCGAGCGCTGGAAGGCGATCCGCTTCGCCGCCGTCAAGGATTACCAGGTCCGCGACAAGGCGGCGTGATTCTGGTGAATGGTGAATAGTAAATAGTAAATAGTGAGTAGTAGTCGGGAAAGAGCGGCTGCTAATCCTCACCATTCACCATTCACTACTCACTACTCACTACTCACTAATTCTCACCCCTTCGCCGCTTCCTCGATCTTGGCGATGTCGATCTTGCCCATCTGCATCATCGCCGACATCACGCGGCCGGCCTTGGCCCGGTCAGGATCCTGAAGCAGGCGCGGCAATTGTTCCGGCACGACCTGCCAGGAAACCCCGAACTTGTCCTTCAGCCAGCCGCACCGGCCGGGCTGGCCTCCATCCTCGGTGAGCCTAGTCCAGAAATGGTCGACTTCCTCCTGCGTTTCGCAGTCGATCGACAGCGAGATCGCCTCGGTGAACTTGTATTGCGGACCGCCGTTGAGCGCTTGGAATTGCACGCCGTCGAGTTCGAACGAGGCCACCAGCACCTGGCCTTCGAGAGCATGGCCCTTGGGCCAGCGCATGGTGCTAAGCACCTTCGACTTCTTGAAGATGGAAACGTAGTGGTTCATGGCCTCCTCGGCCTGGCCGTCGAACCATAGGAAGGTGGTGATCTTTTGCATGTCTTGCTCCTCGGACTGTTCAGGTTGGTTCCATCTTCAACGGCTCGCCGGCGATCTGGTGCCGTTTCCGTCTGCCTCAAGGACGGGCCGGCGAGGCGCGATCCGACAGCGACTTTCAGATTTTCTTGAAGTTCCGTGGCGCAGTGCAAAACTGTGGCAAGGCCGGACCTTGGTCGCTATAACCGCTGCCGACCAAAATACAGCGCCGTCGCGCCACGCTCAGCGCGGCCAGCCAGCAAGGACAATCCGATGCCTGCCTATCGCTCCCGCACCACTACCCATGGCCGCAACATGGCCGGCGCCCGCGGCCTATGGCGCGCCACCGGCATGAAGGACAGCGATTTCGGCAAGCCGATCATCGCGGTGGTCAATTCCTTCACCCAGTTCGTGCCGGGCCACGTGCATCTAAAGGACCTCGGCCAGCTCGTCGCGCGCGAGATCGAGAAGGCCGGCGGCGTCGCCAAGGAATTCGACACGATTGCCGTCGATGACGGCATCGCCATGGGCCATGACGGCATGCTCTATTCGCTGCCGTCGCGCGAGCTGATCGCGGACTCCGTCGAATACATGGTCAACGCGCATTGCGCCGACGCCATGGTCTGCATCTCCAATTGCGACAAGATCACGCCCGGCATGCTGATGGCCTCGCTGCGCCTCAACATCCCGACCGTCTTCGTCTCCGGCGGGCCGATGGAGGCCGGCAAGGTGGTGCTCGCCGGCAAGGCGCAGGCGCTCGACCTAGTCGACGCCATGGTTGCCGCGGCCGACGACCGCGTTTCCGACGAGGACGTCAAGGTTATCGAGCGCTCGGCCTGTCCGACTTGCGGCTCGTGCTCGGGCATGTTCACGGCAAACTCGATGAACTGCCTGACCGAGGCGCTCGGCCTCTCGCTGCCTGGCAATGGCTCAACGCTGGCAACGCACGCCGATCGCAAGCGCCTGTTCGTCGAGGCCGGCCATCTGATCGTCGATCTCGCCCAGCGTTACTACGAGCAGGAGGACCAAAGCGCGCTGCCGCGCAGCATCGCTTCCAAGGGCGCCTTCGAGAACGCCATGGCGCTCGACATCGCCATGGGCGGCTCGACCAACACGGTGCTGCACATCCTCGCCGCGGCACACGAGGGCGAGGTCGACTTCACCATGGAAGACATCGACCGGCTGTCGAGAAAAGTGCCGGTGCTCTGCAAGGTGGCGCCGGCCAAGGCCGACGTGCACATGGAGGACGTCCACCGCGCCGGCGGCATCATGGCCATCCTCGGCCAGCTCGACCAGGCGGGACTGATCAACCGCGACCTGCCGACGGTCCATACGGCTTCCCTCGGCGAGGCGCTCGACCACTGGGACATCGCCCGCACCTCCGCCGAGAATGTGCGCGAGTTTTTCCGGGCGGCGCCCGGCGGCGTGCCGACGCAGGTCGCCTTCAGCCAGGATCGCCGCTGGGATGAGCTCGACATGAACCGCGAGACGGGTGTCATCCGTTCGGCAAAGACGCCGTTCTCGAAGGACGGCGGCCTCGCCGTGCTGAGGGGCAATCTGGCGCTCGACGGCTGCATCGTGAAGACCGCCGGCGTCGACGAGTCGATCCTGAAATTCACCGGCCCCGCCCGCGTCTTCGAAAGCCAGGACGCCTCGGTCAAGGCGATCCTCGGCAACGAGATCAAGGCCGGCGATATCGTCGTCATCCGCTATGAGGGACCGCGCGGCGGCCCCGGCATGCAGGAGATGCTCTATCCGACTAGCTATCTGAAGTCCAAGGGCCTTGGCAAAGCCTGCGCGCTGATCACCGACGGCCGCTTCTCCGGCGGCACGTCCGGCCTGTCGATCGGCCATGTCTCGCCGGAGGCTGCCGAAGGTGGGTTGATTGGTCTGGTCCAGGAGGGCGACACGATCGAGATCGACATCCCGAACCGCAAGATCCATCTTGCCATCAGCGATGCTGAGCTCGAAGCGCGCCGCGCCGCGATGACAGCGAAGGGCGCGGATGCCTGGAAGCCTGAGGAAAAGCGCAAGCGCAAGGTGACGACCGCGCTGCGCGCCTACGCCGCCTTCGCCACCAGCGCCGACAAGGGCGCCGTGAGGAAAGTGCCGGAGTAGGAGCGCTTTCCCTTCTCCCCTTGTGGGAGAAGGTGGCCGAGCGAAGCTCGGTCGGATGAGGGGTTTTCCAGCTTGGCGACACCTTTCGCCCAGCCTGATTTTCCCGCGCCTCACTCCGTCCAGCACCCCTCATCCGTCTTGGCGCTTCGCGCCAATCCATCTTCTCCCACAAGGGGAGAAGGAGAGGGCCGCGCTACGGCATCAGCTGATACTCATAAAGCCTCTGATAGAGCCCGCCGTGCTTGAGCAAGGTCTTGTGCGGGCCGCTTTCCTGCACCTTGCCACCCTCCAGCACCACGATCGTATCGGCCTGGTGCACCGTCGACAGCCGGTGCGCGATCACGATCGTCGTGCGTCCGACGGTGAGCTGCTGCAGCGCGTCGCGGAACAGCGCTTCCGATTCGGCGTCGAGCGCGCTGGTCGCTTCGTCCAGCAGCAGGATCTCGGCGTTGCGCAGCATGGCGCGCGCGATCGAGATGCGCTGGCGCTGGCCGCCGGAGAGCAGCGAGCCGTTCTCGCCTACTTCCGTCTCGTAGCCCTTGGCCATGGCGCTGATGAAGTCATGCGCATTGGCTGCCCTGGCGGCGGCGATGACCTCTTCGTCGGTCGCGTCCTCACGGCCGAGGCGGATGTTGTGCATGATGGTGCCGGCAAACAGGAACGTGTCCTGGCTGACATAGGCGATCTTCTGCCTGAGCGAATTGAGCGTTGCGAAGGATATGTCCTGGCCGTCGAACATCACCTTGCCGGTCTGCGGGTCGTACATGCGCATGATCAGATTGAGGATCGTCGACTTGCCGCTGCCCGATGGCCCGACCAGCGCCGTCATCTTGCCCGCCGCCAGCGTCAGGTCGAAGCCTTCGAACACCGGCGGGCTCTCCGGATAGGCGAAGCTGACATTGTCGAATCGGATTTCGCCCGGACCTGGCAGCAGCGGCTTGGCGTCGGGTTTTTCGGCGAGAGTCAGCGGCCGGTCGGCAAGCTGGAACATCATGCGCACGCCGACGATGCCGGTTTCCAGCGAAATGCGCACGCGCGCCAGGCGCTTGGCCGGCTCATAGGCAAGCAGCAGCGCTCCAATGAAGGCCATGATGTTGCCGGGCATCTGGCCGCCTTGCAGCACCAGGAAACCGCTGACGAAAACGGCGCCGGCGATTGCCAGGCCGGCCAGCGTTTCCATCACCGGGCTGGTGGCGGCCTCCAGCGTGGCGATGTTGTTGGCGCGGTTCTCGACGTCGGAAACTGCCTTGTACATGCGCTTGCGCATTGCGCCTTCGAGATTGAAGGATTTGACGACGCGCACGCCGATCGCCGTCTCCTGCATCACATGCACGATCTGGCCGAGCGAGCGGAATTCCATCGAGGCGATCTTGCGGACGCGCTTCAGGATGCGGTTCACCCCATAGATTGCGACCGGCCCGATGACGAAGCAGATCAGCGACAGCGCCGGCTGCTTCCAGACCATAACTGCCACCAGGGCAATCAAAGTCACCAGATCACGCACATAGGATGTGACGACGAGATCAAGCACGCTGCGAGCCGCCTGCGCGTTGTTGGTCATGCGAGTGATCAGTTCGGACGATGAGGTCGCATGGTAGAACTCGATGCCTTGCGCGAGGATACGGTCATAGATCTTGCGTTGCCGGTCGGCGATGATGGCGTTGCCAACGCGGCTCATGAGGTACGCTTGGACGAAATTGGCGATGCCCTTGGCGATGAAGATCGCGGCGACCGCCAAGGCAATCCAGTTAACGCGTTCGACTCTTTTATAGATCACGAATTCATTGGTGATTACGCTAAGGATCCAGGCGCTGGCTGCGGTCGTGGCGGCCACCACCAGCATCGACACCATGGCGGCGCCATAGCCGAATTTATGCTCGTGGAAGGATTCCCTCACCAGCCTTGCGATGAGGTGCTGGTTTTCCGTCGAACGGAAGAAGCGAAACAACGGCCGATCCCACGCCTGTGATTTTCGGATTCGCCATGGGGGCGAGAGGCGGCTTATAGAGCGAGTTGCCGCCGGATGGAACCTTTCGCTATCGGCGAAAGAAACCGCTGCGGCAGGGTGTCTTTTCGGCCACGATGGCCGCCGATTCTACCAAGGGGATGACGAGAATGGATTTCGACCTCATTGTGCGCGGCGGCACGCTGCCGGATGGCAGGATTGCCGACATCGGCATTGCCGGCGAAACCATCCGCGCGATCGAGCCTCAACTGTCGGGCTCGGCCCATACCGAGGTCGACGCGCGCGGCAACCTTGTCTCGCCGCCTTTCGTCGATCCGCACTTCCATATGGACGCCACACTCTCCTACGGCATCCCGCGCATCAACGCCTCCGGCACGCTGCTGGAGGGCATCGCGCTCTGGGGCGAACTGAAGCCGCTCTTGACGCATGAAGCCGTGCGCGACCGCGCGCTCGCCTATTGCGACTGGGCGGTGTCAATGGGCCTGCTCGCCATCCGCAGCCATGTCGATGTCTGCGACGACCGGCTGCTCGCGGTGGAGGCGCTGCTCGACGTCAAGAAAACGGTCGCACCCTATATCGACCTGCAACTGGTCGCCTTTCCGCAGGACGGGCTCTACCGCTCGCCGACGGCGCGCGAAAACACCATCCGGGCGCTCGATCTCGGCGTCGACATCGTCGGCGGCATTCCGCATTTCGAGCGCACCATGGCCGACGGCACGCGCTCGGTGACGGAGCTTTGCGAGATCGCCGCCAAGCGCGGCCTGATGGTCGACATGCATTGCGACGAGACCGACGACCCGCTGTCGCGCCATATCGAGCAGCTCGCCTATGAAACGCAGCGCCTCGGTCTGCAGGGCAGGGTGGCCGGCTCGCACCTCACCTCCATGCACTCCATGGACAATTACTACGTTTCGAAGCTCTTGCCGATGATTGCCGAAGCCGGCGTCTCGGCGATCCCCAATCCGCTGATCAACATCATGCTGCAGGGGCGTCACGACACCTTCCCGAAGCGGCGCGGCCTGACCCGGGTGAAGGAGATGCTGGCGCTCGGCATCCGCGTCGGCTGGGGCCAGGACTGCGTCCTCGACCCTTGGTATTCGCTGGGCACGGCCGACATGCTCGACGTCGCCTTCATGGGCCTGCATGTCGCCCAGATGTCGAGCCCGGCCGACATGGCGCGCTGCTTCGACATGGTGACCAATGTCAACGCCGCCATCATGGGCCTCGACCATCTCGGACTTGCGGTCGGCAAGCGCGCCAGCCTTGTCGTGCTCGACGCCGGCAATCCGATCGAGGCCGTACGCCTTCGCCCCGAACGTCTTTGCGTCATCGCCAGGGGCAAGGTGGTGGCGGAGCGCACCAGGCAGGAGACCAGGCTGTCGATCGCCGGGCGGCCGGAGAGCGTCAACCGAAGGCATAAGTCTGCTTAGTGTCTCCGCGTGGAGCAGGGAACGAAGCGACGCGTAAAGCCGCTACAAGGTCGAAGAACGCGGCGCGCAACGTGAGATTTGCAGCGTTCCTTCGCGCCCCCCTCTGGCCTGCCGGCCCCTCAAAGTTCCTGCATCGCCGCAACGCCCTGTGCACTCACCACTAGAACCGGCGGCTTTCCGCCGCTGGTCTTACGGATTTCGCTCGTCAAGCCGCCGGCTTACGGCTAGGGAGCCGGCATGGCCCAGACCATCGCCCGCAATTTCACGATCCGCAACGTCCTGCTCGCCGGCATCCTCTTGATGCTGGCCGGCGACTTCATGTTCGCGCTGAACGACGCGATGGGCAAATGGCTGGTTGCCTCCTTCTCCGTCGGCCAGGTGGTGCTGATCCGCTCCATCGGCGCCTTTTTCGTGCTAGGGCCGATGATCGCCAACCAGGGCGCGGGCAAGCTGTTCCAGATGGAAAGGCCGCTGCTGCAGCTCCTGCGCGTGGTGGCGACCACGCTCGATACCGGGCTCTTCTATGCGGCTGTCGTCTATCTGCCGCTTGCCGACGTGATGAGCTTCTACATGGCCGGACCGATCTATGTCGCCGCGCTCTCGCACCTCCTGCTCGGCGAGAAGGTCGGCTGGCGCCGCTGGCTGGCGATCCTGGTCGGCTTCTGCGGCGTGCTGATCATCCTGAAACCCTCCTCGGCGGCCTTCTCGCTGTCGTCGACCTACGCCCTGATCGGCAGCATCGCCTTCGGTTTCGCCATCATCCTCGGCCGGCGTTTGCGCGGAACGAGTGACACGACACTGGTGACCTGGCAGACCATCGGCACGCTGATTGTCGGCGGGGCGTTCACCATCGGCACCTGGCGGACGCCCACCGGGCTTGATTTCGGCGCCATGCTCTTGCTCGGCGTCGTCTCCTGCGCCGCCCATCTGATGATCACCAGGGCGTTGAAGCTGGCGCCGGCCTCGACGCTGGCGCCGCTGCATTACAGCCTGCTTCTGTGGGCTGTCGTCTTTGGCCTGGTCTTCTTCGGCGACGTGCCGAGCCCGCGCATCCTGGCCGGCTCGGCGATCGTCGTGCTCGCCGGCATCTTCATCTTCCATCGCCAGAAGGTGGTGGAAACCGTCGTGCCGCCCGAGAACGTGCCGAAGGGCGTGAACTAGAGCAATTCCAGGAAAAGTGTGTAACGGTTAGGCTCGGCGACTTCGCCGTAGCCTTCCGTCCGGAATTGCGTCGAAACAATCCGTTTCCGTGGAACGGTGAGCTCAACCGCAATTTCACGAAAGTATTTTACGGTGCAATCGCCTGTCGGGTGCAATCGGCGATTGATTCTTGGCGGGACAGGCAGGATATTCGCAACCTGGGAAACCGGGGTATGGGGGGAATGATGGGTAGTTTCTCTATATGGCATTGGCTTATAATTCTGGTCCTTATCGCCTTGCCATTGGTATTTGTCTTAAGAGCGCCGCCCTCTGGAGCCAATCGTTTCGGAGACACCCCGCCTTCAATGAATTTCGGTGAGGCTGTTTCAAGTTTTTTCCGAAACTATGTGAATTTTTCCGGCAGGGCCAGTCGGTCGGAGTTCTGGTACACCTACCTCTTCATCTTCATCGTCGGCGTCATTGTGGTCATAGTTGATGCTGTTGTCGGAAATGAAGCTGTCTCATCGATCTGGAATCTTGCGATCCTTGTGCCGACGCTTGCCATGACCACTCGGCGGCTGCATGACATCAACAGAAGCGGTTGGCATCAGCTGCTTGCATGGTTATTCCCCGTCGGTACCATCGCTCTGCTTATTTGGTATTGCAGAAAGTCTGACGAGACAGGGGCGCTGAATGAGATCCAGAGGGTTTTCACGTAAGGTCGCTGGAACTCTGCAACCGATCTCATTTGGAACTGCTCGAGCCCAGCCGCACGGCCGCAAGATGGCGTGAGAATTCGGATGCCTCCATCAGCGCCTTGCAACGCGCGAAGCGGCCGTCGGCGTAGGCGCGGAAATCGTCGACCGGGTTGTCGTTGGCGAGTTGGATCAGTCCCCACAGCGTCCAGAGCAGGTCGCACATCGCCTTGTGGATGACGACGCGGCCGCGCTCGGCCGGCCTCGCCTCGCCGCCGAAATAGGCGCGCATCATCTCCTCGTCCTGGGCGACGTCGAACTTGCCCTCGACGGAGAGGTCGCCGAGGTCCCACAGCGGATCGTTCATGCCGGAATATTCCCAGTCGACGATCCACATCCGCTCGCCCGTATCGAGGAAGTTCTCGCAAAGCGGATCGCAGTGGCAGGCGGCGAGCTGGATCGGGTGCGTGGCCAATGCTTCGCGCACGCTGCCTGCCTCGCGCACCACGTCGTGATAGCCCGGTGGCAGCGCGACATCCTTGGTCGACAGCACCTTCAGATAGTCGTCGATCATCGCGAACAGCTCGAAGCGGAAAGGAAAGACGGCGCCGGACGAATGCAGCTTGCGGAAGGCCTCGCCCGCGCGCGCCGGGCTCCCCTTGCGCGTCTTGAACTTCTCCGGCGACATCGTCTCGGCACCGGCGATGAAGCGCGTCGCCATCACGCCCGATGCCGGATCGGCATAGAGCACCTCGGGGCTGACGCCGGCCTTGGCCGCCTCGCGCGCCGCTACCGCCTCATTGGCGCGGTTGATGTATTCCTGCGTGCCCTTGCCGGGAATGCGCAGGCAGACGTCGCCAGCTTGGTAAACACGGTTGGTGAGGCCGCCCAGCCGCTCCAGCGGACCCTCGTAGCCGGCAAGCGCCGGAATGGCGGCCAACGCCGCGCGCGCCTCTTCCATCGTCACCCCCTTTACCATCACGCCATGTTTATGGCGGAACGGTTCCACAGTTTTTGCCGCTTGGCTACCATGGCGGACGCGAATCGGCGGCGGGAGCGGCAATGACGGACGGCAAGCACAACAGCGCGCTGGGCGCGGCTTACGCGGCGACGCGGCCGGACGAAGTCGCGGCGATCTACGACAACTGGTCCGAGACCTATGACGCCGACATGTCGGCCGCCGGCTATCGCCATCCGACGATCTGCCTGGCGCTGCTTGCCCGGCATCTGCCGCGCGGTGCCGAACCCTTGCTCGATGCCGGCGCCGGCACCGGCCTGATCGGCGAGTGGCTCGCCATCACTGGCTATCCACGTGTCGAGGCGCTCGACATCTCGCAAGGCATGCTGGACAAGGCTGGGGCGAAGGGTGTCTACACGGCCCTGCATCGCCTGGCGCTGGGCGGTGCCTTGCCGTTCGCCGACGGCGCCTATGCCGGCATCGTTTCGGCCGGGGTCTTTACATCCGGCCATGTCGGGATCGAAGGCCTGGACGAACTGATCCGCATCTGCCGTCCAGGCGGCATCATCGTGCTGACGGTGAAAAACACACTCTGGCAGTCCGGCTTTGCCGAGCGCATCGCCGAGCTCGAGGCAGAGGGTGTCATAACGCGCGTCGAAGAGACACGGCCTTACGCCTCGATGCCCGGCGAGGCCGACACGGTGCCGAGCCGAGGCCTGGTGCTGCGCGTCGGCTGACCGCTTCCCGAGCTTAGGCCCTGATCTTCTCTCCCGCCGGATCATACATCGGCTCGAGATGGATCTTGGCCGGCGTGCGTTCCATCGCCACCACCAGCTCGTAGTCGCCGGAAGCGAGGAAATCGTCGCTGACGCCATCGGCGTTGCGCACATAGCCGTAGCCGATGTTCTTCTCCACCGTGTAGCCGTAGCCGCCGCTGGTGAGATAGCCGACCGCCTCGCCATTGCGCAGGATCGTCTCGCGGCCGAGCAGCACGATCTCCGGATCGGCCACCGTGAAGCCGGCAAAACGTTTAGCGAGCGGCTTGGCGGCCACTTTCTCCAGCGCGCGCCGCCCGACGAAATCGGTGTTCTTCCTGAGCTTCACCGCCCAGCCAAGGCCAGCCTCCTGCGGCGTGTCGTTCGGCGTGATGTCCGAGCCCCAGGCGCGGTAGCCTTTCTCCAGCCGGAGCGATTCCAGCGCCCGGTAGCCGACCGGCCGGATGTCATGCTTCTTGCCCGCCGCCATCAGCGCGTCAAAAATCTCGCCGGTAGCGGCGATAGGCACATGCAGTTCCCAGCCGAGCTCGCCGACATAGGTGACGCGCAACGCCCGCACCGTGTGGCCGGCAATTCCGACTTCGCGGGCGTGGCCGAAGGGGAAGGCTGTGTTCGAGACATCGGCGTCAGTCACCGCCGACAGCACGTCGCGGGCGCAGGGCCCCATCAGCGACAGCGTGCCGAAATCCTCGGTGACATCTTTCAGCGTCGTGTCGAGACCCTGTTCGATATGGTCGCCGATCCATGAGAGATCATGCGTGCGGAAGCCGGTGCCGGTGACGATGTAGAACCGGCTCTCGCCAAGCCTCGCCACGGTGAGGTCGGCCTCGATGCCGCCGCGCGTGTTGAGAAGCTGCGTGTAGGTCAGCCGTCCCACCGGCTTGTCGACGTCGTTGGCGCAGATCCAGGCGAGCGCCTTCAGCGCATCAGTGCCGGCCATCTCGTATTTGGCGAAGGAGGATTGATCGAAGATGCCGACCTTCTCGCGCACATGCCGGTGCTCGTCGCCGACCGGGCCGAACCAGTTCTGCCGCCCCATCGAGTAGATGTCTTCGGGCTCGACGCCGTCGGGCGCGAACCAGTTCGGCCGCTCCCAGCCGAGCTTGGAACCGAACACGGCGCGGTGCGTCTTCAGCCGCTCATAGAGCGGCGAGACGATGCGCGGCCGGCCGGACAGGTATTCCTCATGCGGGAAGCCGATCGTGTAATGCTTGCCATAGGCTTCCAGCGTGCGGTCGCGGACCCAGTCGCGGTCGCGGTGCAGCCCGGAAAAGCGCCTGATGTCGACCACCCAGAGGTCGAGCGGCGCCTCGCCGTCGACCACCCATTGCGCCAGCACCCAGCCGGCGCCGCCGCCGGACGCAATGCCGAACGCGTTGAAGCCGGCGCCGACGAACATGTTGGAGCATTCCGGTGCTGCGCCGAGGATGAAATTGCCGTCCGGCGTGAAGCTTTCAGGCCCGTTGATCATCTGCTTGACGCCCGCATGGGCGAGCGCCGGCACCCGCTCGATCGCCCGGGCCATATGCTGCTCGAAATGGTCGTAGTCGTCGTCGAACAGGCGGAACTCCCAGTCGTTGGGAACGTCGCCCCCGGGGAGATCAGTCGTCCAGGCCTGGGGGTTCGGCTCGTAGCCGCCCATCACCAGCCCGCCGACTTCTTCCTTGAAATAGGTGCGGCGGTCGGGGTCGCGGATCGTCGGCGCATCCGTCGCCAGACCCTCGATCTTCTCGGTGATTATATACTGATGCTTGACCGGCTGCAGCGGCACGTTGATGCCGGCCAT
>NZ_RZSL01000350.1:0-6614 GCF_003997355.1 Mesorhizobium sp. M1E.F.Ca.ET.041.01.1.1
GGTTGCGCTCGGCCAGCACTACGCCGGCCTGTTCTCCAACAATGACGAGCTGGCGGGCAGGCTCTTCGGCGCCGGCCAGGCGACGCAGGAGCGGCTGTGGCGCATGCCGCTCGGCGCCGAATACGACAAGCTGATCGATTCCAAGAACGCCGACATGAAGAACATCGGCGGCCGCTACGGCGGCGCCATCATCGCCGCGCAGTTCCTGCAGCGTTTCGTCAAGGACACGCCCTGGGCGCATCTCGACATCGCCGGCACTGCGATGGGCGCGCCGGCGAGCGAGATCAACCAGTCCTGGGGCTCGGGCTTCGGTGTGCGGCTGCTCGACAGGCTGGTGCGCGACCACTACGAGGGGTAAGGCTTGATAAATTCGCTCCACCGGCCATCTGCCGCGGTTTTCTCCGCTTCCGGTGCTCACGGACCTAAAAGTCCGCTTCGCTCCGGTTCTCGAAAACCACGTCATACGACTCGGCGGAACGAAATTTCTCGAAGCCTTCCCTGGCGAGCGGCGTAGCGATGGCCGACATCCTCTTTTACCATTTGACGGAATCGACACTCGAGGAGGCCTTGCCAGGGCTCCTCGAGCGCAGCGTCGAACGCGGCTGGCGCGCCGTCGTGCAGACTGGCACCGAGGAGCGGCGCGACGCCCTCGATCAACATCTGTGGACGTTCCGAGACGATTCCTTCCTGGCGCACGCCACCGACCGCGAAGCCTATCCGGCCGAGCAGCCGATCCTACTTACGACGGGCGAGGGCAACCCCAATGCCGCGCAGATCCGTTTCCTCGTCGATGGCGCGACCCCGCCCGAGCTTTCCGGCTACGAGCGTGCCGTCTTCCTGTTCGACGGCCATGACGCGGCACAGCTCGAAGGCGCGCGCGGCCACTGGAAGACGATGAAGGAAGCCGGCCACGCCGTGACCTACTGGCAGCAGACGCCGGACCGCCGCTGGGAACGCAAGGCTTAAGGAACGCTGCCCCGATTCTCTAGGGTTTGGTCGCGTCCCTGCGCCTGCAAATAAAGCCACAGCGCCTCGGCCACCGGGCCGTGCGGCCGGTCGCGCCGGCGCACAGCCGCCACGGTTTCGGTGCGGCCGGGAATGTGCCTGCCGGCGATCGAGATCAGCCGCCCGTTGCTCAATTCATCCTCGATCAGCCACTCAGGCAGATGGCCCCAGGCCAGTCCGTGCAGGATCAGCTCTTTCTTCATCATGTGGTCCGGCGTCGAGCAGGAATGCGCGCCGTCGAGGACGAAAAAATTCTCTGTCGACGGACGCCGCGCCGTGTCGCGGATCACGCACTGGGTGAATGGGCGCATCGCCTCCGGCGTGATCTCGCGCGTGTCTTGGAATGGCAGGAACCCGGGCGCCACCACGGGCACGAACGCGACCTCGCAAAGGTCGATCCGTTCGAGATGTGGATCGGAAGGATTGGCGCGATGGAAAATGAGATCGACCTCGGCATCCATCAACCGTTCGACCGGCCCGCTGATCGCTTCATATTCCAGATGCAGGCGCGTGCGGGTCCGCTCGGCGAAGAAGCGGCTGAGCAGGCCGAGAATTCTGGGCCGAGGGCAGACGTCGCCCATCACCACACGCAGGAAGGTTTCTTCGCCGCTTGCCAACTGGCCTGCGTAGCTCTGAAGATGTTCGATCTCGTGTAGCGCCAGCCGGGCGCGGGCATGGAACTGCCGGCCTTCATCCGTCAGGCTCACCCGATAGCCGCTGCGGTCGAGCAGGGTTAGGCCGAGTTGTTCTTCCAGTCGTGCGACCGCAGCGAAGACGGAAGGATGCGTCCGGCTCAGGACAACCGCGGCGGCCTGAAAACTGCCCTCGCTCGCCACAGCGTCGAAGCACCTCAGATCGTGGAGCTTCAAATCGTGCATTGTCGTAACATCCTACAGAGACCGTCGAATCATAGTAATTTTCTTCGATAGTAACCAGACCTAACGTCCTCATCGAAACGACGCAGGACGACCTCCCGCCTGATCAAGATGAGGACCAAAATGACCGAAACGCTTCATTTCACGGCGGGCGACGGCACCCGTATCGCCTACAGGTTCGACGGCCCGGAAGACCGGCCGGTGCTTGTGTTGTCCAATTCCATCGCCACGACCTTCCATATGTGGGATGGCCAGGTTGCTGAACTCGCCAAATCCTTCCGCGTGCTGCGCTACGATTTTCGCGGCCATGGCGGTTCCGACGCGCCGGCAGGAGCCTATTCGCTCGACCGGCTGGGCCGCGACGTGCTGGAACTGCTCGATTTCCTCGGGATCGAGCGCGTGCATTTCCTCGGCCTGTCGCTCGGCGGCTTCGTCGGCCAGTGGCTGGGCGTCCATGCGCCGGAACGCATCGAGCGCTTGATTCTCTCCAACACCTCGCCGCATCTCGGGCCGGCGTCCTATTTCGACGAGCAGATCCGCAACGTGCTTGCGGCAAGCGACCTGTCGGCCACGGCGGACATGTTCATGCGCAACTGGTTCCCGGCCTCGATGCTTGGCGGCGAGAACGAGACCGTCGAGGACTTCCACGCCGCGATCCTGGCAATGTCGCCGCAAGGAATTGCCGGATGCTTCGCCGCCGTGCGCGACCCCGATCTGCGCCGCCCGATCTCGCTGATCACCGCGCCGACGCTGGTCATAGGCGGAAAGGACGACAAGGTGACGCTCGCCAGCCACAGCGAGGCGATAGCCGCAGCAATCCCCGGCGCCGAGCTCGTGCTGCTCCCGGGCGTTCATCTGCTCAATGTCGAGCGCCGGGCGGAATTCATGAATGCAGTCACGCGCTTCCTCCAGGCGGACTGACCCGAACTCAGCCGCGCTAGCCTCATGAACATCGCTATCGACCGCATTTTGGTTTAGATAAACGCGAGTTCACGCATGGGGGGAGGATGCGGATCAGGATCGTCGGAACCGGCAGGGCGGTGCCGGCAGAGTGCATCACCACGAGCGCGCTGGAAGCGAGGCTGGGCCTCGGCCAGGGCTCGCTCGAGGCAGCCACCGGCGTCACCGAGCGCTATGTTTGCGCGGCCGAATCGCAGATCGACCTCGCCTGTGATGCTGCGCGTCTTGCACTCGACGATGCCAGGCTCGAAGCGAACGCCCTCGACGTGATCATCGGCGGTTGCGGCGTGCCTTACCAGCCACTGCCGGCGACCGCGCCTTTGGTCATGCAGCGTCTTGGCCTTGCCGACGGTTCGGCCGCCGCTTTCGACGTCAACAGCACATGCCTTAGCTTTCTCACAGCCTTCGATACCGCCGGCCGCATGATCGAGGCCGGGCAATGCGAGACGGCGCTGGTATTTTCCGCCGAAGTCGCCTCGCGCGCTCTGCCGTGGCGCGAGGCACCTGAAGTCGCGGCGCTCTTCGGTGACGGCGCGGCGGCTGCCGTGCTGCGCAGGGCCGGACCTGGCGAGGGCAGGGTGGCGGCGAGCCTGATGCGCACCTATCCGTCGGCCTGGGAAGCTTGCGGCATCGGTTCGGGCGGCACCCGTTTCGACTTCCAGAAGGAACGGGAAGAGTTCGCCCGCCACAGCCTGTTCCACATGGACGGCAAGGAACTGTTCCGGCTGACCTCGCGCCATTTCAACGGCTTTGTCGATGCTTTGCTGGAGCGAGCCGGCTGGCGACATGACGATGTCGACCTCGTCATCCCGCACCAGGCAAGTCCGTTGGCACTTGCGCATATGGCGCGCCAGACCAGCTTCGCGCCGGAAAAGCTCGTCGACATCGCGGCCCGCTTCGGCAACCAGATCGCCGCCTCCATTCCCTTCGCGCTCGATGTCGCGCGCCGCGAAGGCCGGGTGGCGCCCGGCATGAAGCTGCTCTTCCTCGGCACCTCGGCTGGCGTGTCCTTCGGCGGCATGGCGCTGGAGGCCTGACGATGGTCGTGCTCGTCACCGGTGCCAGCGGCTTCCTCGGCTCCCATGTGCTCAAGCGGCTGGCCGCATCGGGCACCCTGGCGCTCGGGCTTGGCCGCGACACGGCACGCTGCGCGGCGCTGGAGGCCGCCGGCCATCGCATCATCCGCCATGATCTTACCCAGCCGCTCGACGGCGCGCTCGATCCGCGGCTCGGCAGGGTCGAACGGATCATCCATTGCGCCGCGCTCTCTTCGCCCTTCGGCCGGCTCCAGGATTTCGTAGCGGCCAATGTCACTGCAACGCAGAACCTCGTCGATTTCGCGATCCGCCAGCGCGTCAGCCGTTTCCTCCACATCTCCAGCCCGTCCGTCTGCTTTGCCTTCCGTGACCAGCTTGGCCTAAGCGAGGACGCCCCCTTGCCCGAACCGGTCAACCACTATGCCCGCACCAAGCGCGAGGCGGAGAGGATCGTGCTCGCCGCACCAGCCGCCCATCCGGTGGTGCTGAGGCCACGTGGCATCTACGGCGCCGGCGACCGCGCGCTGCTGCCGCGCCTCATCAAGGCGGCGAAAAGCCGGCCGCTGCCGCTGTTTCGCGACGGCCGCGCGCAAATAGATCTCACCCATGTCGACGACGTCGTCGATGCGGTGATGGTGGCACTTGCCGCACCCGGGGAAGCCGAGGGCCAGATATTCAACATCTCCGGCGGCGAGGCGCTGCCGGTGCGCCGCGTCGCCGACGAGGCCTGCGCGCGCGCCGGGCTCACGGCGCGCTGGCGGCCGATGCCGCTGGCGCCGGCCATGCTCGCGGCGGGCCTGATGGAAACGGTGGCGCTCATGTTGCCCGGCCGACCCGAGCCACCGGTCACGCGTTATGGGCTCGGCCTCTTCGCCTATGGCCAGAGCCTGGATCTCTCCAAGGCGAGATGTGTGCTCGGCTGGGTGCCCAAAATCTCGTTCGGGGAAGGGCTCGACCGCACGTTCGGCGGGGCCATGCCATGAAGATCGTCTTCGCCAACAGCGCCTGGGTGAATGCTGTCGAGCGGCTGATCCTGCGTAGCGGCGGCTGGCGCAGCGTGCGGCTCCGGGTCCGCTACGGGCTTATCTTTCATCCAACGGAAGGTGCGGTGCTGATCGACACCGGCTACACCCCAGAAGCGCTGACGGGCGAGGGACGCAGTCGGAGGCTGCGCCTCTACGGCGCGGTGTTGAAACCCGAGCTCAACGGCGCCGAACAGGTCTTGCCCATGCTGAAGCGCTTCGGTCTTTCGCCGGACGACATCCGCGCGGTCATCGTCACGCATTTCCATGCCGATCACATTTCCGGCCTGCCGCTGTTTCCCAAGGCGCGCTTCATCGCCAGCGATGCCGCCTGGGCGCGGGTCAAATCCCGGACGCCCCGGCAGAACCTCCGCTACGGCGTCTTCACCGAGCTCTTTCCGGCAGATTTCGGGGACCGGCTCGATGGGCTCTCCACAAAGCGGCAGATCGAGGCGCAGGGCGACGTTCCGGGCGGCGCGGACCTCTTCGGCGACCGCAGCGTGATCGCCGTCGATCTTCCAGGCCATGCCGACGGCCAATTCGGCTTGCTCTTCGCCGGTCTTGAGCGGCCGCTGCTCTATGCCGTCGACGTGCAATGGCTGCTCAGAGCCCTGACCGAAAACCGCACGCCCGGCTTTCCGGCCACGCTGATCGCCGAAGACGCCTCGGCAATCGAGCCGACCAGCGCCATGCTGCGCCGCTTCCTCGCCACGAGCGGCGAGGTGATGCTTTGCCATGATCCTGCGCCGACACCCTACGATCTCGCATTGAGCGATCCGGAGGCGGGATGAACGGACTCGCGGAAGCGGTCAGCTCCTTCGCCTTGACGCGCTGGGTCTCGCGCAAGAGCCGAGCCGAGTTCGAGCACTGGCAGGCGGCGGCCTTGCGGCGCTTCCTCGATCGCGACCTGCCGCGCGCGCCCTTCTATGGCAAGGCGCCGGCGCGTCTCGCCGACCTGCCGGTCACCGACAAGGCGCTGCTGATGCGCCGCTTCGAGGATTTCAACATCCACCGCCTCACCGCCGCGGAAGCGTGGGCGGCGCTGGCGCGCGATGGCCGCGCCGGTTCGCTGACGGTCGGCGCCAGCACCGGCACGTCGGGCAATCGCGGCCTGTTCGTGATTTCGGAGGCCGAGAAATACCGCTGGCTGGGCGCGATCCTCGCCAAGGCGGCGCCCGATCTTTTGTGGCGCGGCATGCGCGTCGCCGTCATCCTGCCGCAGAGCACGGGGCTCTACGACAGTGCCCGCAAATCGCGGCTGATCAAGCTCGCCTTCTTCGATCTGACGCTCGGGCCGGAACACTGGCGCGAGGCGCTGGAAGCTTTCGACCCGACGGTGATCATCGCGCCGCCGAAGATGCTCAGGTATTTCGCTACCGATGGTTTTCGACTCACGCCAAAACGCATTTTCTCGGCTGCCGAGACGCTCGACCCGGTCGACCGACCGGTGATCGAGGGTTTCTTCCGGCTGCCGCTCGACCAGATCTACATGGCGACGGAGGGACTGTTCGCGGTGACCTGCCGACAGGGCGGTCTGCATCTTGCCGAAGACTCCGTCTTCTTCGAATTCGAGCCCGCGGGCGAGGGGCTGGTGACGCCGCTGGTCACCGCCTTTCGCCGCCAGACCCAGATCATGGCGCGTTACCGCATGAACGATCTGCTGCGCCTCTCGGACCAGCCCTGCCGTTGCGGCTCGCCGTTACGCTGTGTGGACG
>NZ_RZSL01000351.1:0-6583 GCF_003997355.1 Mesorhizobium sp. M1E.F.Ca.ET.041.01.1.1
GCCCCTGCGACGCCGGAGATTGGCGAAGGTGGCCGACCGCGGGGTCTCCCCCCTCAAGGGGGGAGACCCCGCGGTCGGCCACCTTCGCCAATCTCCGGCGTCGCAGGGGCAGCGCGAATGGAGATCAATCCATATGTGCAGCAGGCCCGCCACTGGCCGGAGCCGCCTTCGGCTTGCGCAGCAGGATGACGAACGGAACGGCAATCAGCGTCATCACCATCAGGATTTTGAAGTCGTTGATGTAGGAGATCATCATCGACTGGACGTTCACCAGCCTGTCGACCTGCGAAAGCGCGGCGGGATCGCCGCCTGCGGCGGCCGGCGAGGCGGCCCACAGGTTCGGGTTGTACGTGTTGATGAAGGCCGACAGCTCGGTGTGGTTCACCTGCGTGTTGCGCACCATCAGCGCCGCGACCACCGACACGCCGATCGAGGAACCCAGATTGCGCACCAGGCTGAACAGCGAGGTGGCGTCGGTGCGGTAGCGCGCGTCGAGCGTAGCGAAGGCGACCGTCGACAGCGGCACGAACACCATGCCCATGCCGAGACCCTGGATGACGCCCGAAGAGATGATCAGCCAGTTGTCCATCTGCGGCGTGAAGCTCGCCATGGTGTAGAGCGACTGCGCTGTGAGGAGGAAGCCTATGGCGACGAGGATCCTCGCATCGATCCTGTGCATGATGCGGCCGACGACCAGCATCGAGATCATCGTGCCGATGCCGCGCGGCCCCAGCACGACGCCGATCGTCACGGTCGGGTAGCCGAAGATATTGGCCAACATCGGCGGCAAGAGCGACATCGAGGCCAGGATCAGCACGCCCATGACGAAGATGAAGCCCAGGCCGGTCACGAAATTGCGGTCGAGGAATATCTTTGGATCGATGAAGGGATGCTCGGCCGTCACCGTGTGGATGGCGAACACCCAGAAGCCGGTGAGCGAAAGAGCGAGCTCGATCCAGATCTCGGCCGAATTGAACCAGTCTACCTCGCCGCCGCGATCGAGCAGGAGCTGCAGCGCGCCGACGCCGAGCGAGATCATGGCGAAGCCGAAGAAGTCGAAGCCGCGCACGCGCTTGGCGATGACCGGCAGATAGGCGGCCATGCCGAGGAAGGCGAGGATGCCGACCGGCAGGTTGATGAAGAACACCCAGCGCCAGTTGAAATTTTCCGTCAGCCAGCCGCCCAGCGTCGGCCCCAGGATCGGCCCGAGCATAATGCCGGCGCCCCAGATCGCCATCGCCTGGCCGTGGCGCTCTTTCGGGTTGATGTCGAGCAGGAAGGTCTGCGACAGCGGCACGATCGCCGCGCCGAACATGCCCTGCAGCAGGCGAAACAGCACTATCGTATCGAGGCTCCAGGCCAGGCCGCAAAGCATGGAGAAGATGGTGAACCCGACCACCGAGGCGAGGAATAGCTCCTTGCGGCCAAACCGGTCGGCAAGCCAGCCGGTCACCGGCGTCATGATCGCGGCGGCGACGATATAGGAGGTCAGCACCCAGTTGATGTTGTCGGGCGATGCGCCGAGGTCGCCGGTCATGGTCGGCAGCGCGACATTGGCGATCGTGGTGTCGAGCGCCTGCATGATCGTCGCCAGCATGAGCGCGACCGTGATCAGGCCGCGATGCGGGACCTCTTTGAAGGGTTCGGGCGTGCTCATGGTGCTGAACTTCCAGCAGGTAACGAAAACGTGTACATTAGGTTTCCGGGCGGCAAGGCCTTCCGTTGAGAGACCCTCATCGCGGTGGGACGCGAGGATCGATGTGGGGGTTACATCGACCGAAAGTCTCTATTCGAGCGGGATGCCTGCCGCCCGGAAACCTGAGGACCGACGGGCCCGTGTCGAAAGCTTCAGCTTCGGTCAAAGCCGCGGTGCGGCGCGTCTCGAACGCCTTGCTTTCCCACGCCTTCCATCAGACCAATCCCCTGCTCCAACTCTTTGTTTTTCCATCCTATTGCTCTGGCTCGCCGGCCGTTGCGTGACCGAAGATCGACGGCAGGCCGCGCGCCACGCCGGTGTCGACGGTGACCGTCGCGCTCATGCCGGTGCGCAGCGCCATCCTGGCATCGGGGTCGGTCAGCTCCAGGCGCACGGGGATGCGCTGGGTGACCTTGACCCAGTTGCCGGTGGCGTTCTGGGCAGGCAGCAGCGAGAACTCCGCGCCGGTGCCGGCGCCGATCGCCTTGACGGTCGCCTCGAAGGTCCTGCCCGGATAGGTGTCGACCACGATCTCGGCCTTCTGGCCCGGCTTCATATGGGTAAGCTGGGTTTCCTTGAAATTGGCGTCGATCCAGATGTCGCCGGTCTCGACCAGCGCAAACAGCGGCGTGCCGACGGCGACATACTGGCCGACCTTGAAGGACGAGGCCTGGTAGACCACGCCGTCGGCCGGCGCCTTCACCGTGGTCTGCGCGAGGTCGTAAGCGGCCTTGTCGCGCGCGGCTAAAGCCGACATCACGGTCGGATGCTTGTCGGTCTCGATGTCCGGGTTGCCGCCGAGCGCGGCCTTGGCGCTGACGATGCCCTGCTGAGCAACCGCCAACTGCTGCTTGGCCTTGTCGAGGTCGTTGCGGGCCTCATCCAACGATGACTTGGCGTTGATGCCTTTCTGGGCGAGATCGGCGGCGCGATCATATTGCGACTGCGCATAGTCGACCTCGCTGCCGGCCGACTTTTCCTGCGCCATGGCCTGGCTGTAGGCGGCGCGGAGTTGCTCGACATTGAGGCGCGCCGCGGCAACCGCCGCGTCGGCCTGGGCGAGCGCTATGCGATAGGGCTCGGGGTCGATGACGAAGAGAAGATCGCCCTGCTTGACGGTCTGGTTATCGGCGATGCCGACCTGGACGATGCGGCCGGCCGTATCGGAGGCGATCGAAATCCTGGCCTGCTGCAGGTTGGCGTTCTCGGTCTCCTGATAGCGTCCGCCGGTCACCCAGACATAGGCGCCACCGGCGAGCAGCGCCAGCGGCAGGGCGACCATCAAAAGGAAGCGGCCGGTGCGGCGCTTCTTCTTCGGCGCGGGAGCCGGCTGCGGTACCGGCGCCACCGAAACCGGACCTGGTGCCGGCTGCGCCGGCGCTTCCATTTCCAGCTTGGTGACGTTGTCTTCCATCTTGGCTGCCGCGTTCATGCTGCTGTGCCTTCCGTATTCTTTTCCAGCGACGACGCTTCGCCGTCCGTCAGATTCTGCACGATGGTGTCCAGCACCCGGATCAGGATGCGCCGGTCTTCCGGCGACACGCCGGTGAGCGATTCCTCATAGACCTCGCCGGCAAGGCTCTTGACGTCGGCATAGGCCGCATTTGCCTTCTCGGTTGGGAAGATCATGCGCACACGCCGGTCGGTCGCGTCCTGGCGGCGCTCGATCCAGCCGCCCTCTTCCATCCTGTCGACAAGGCGCGAGACGCTGATCGGCTCGATCTCGAGCAGCTCGGCAAGCCGCGCCTGGGCGACACCCGCCTCCTTGGCGACGCGGACCAGAAGCCGCCATTGCGCCGACGACAGGCCGAGCCCGCTGGCGCGCGCCTCGAAGCGCTTGCGCATCAGGCGCTGCACGTCGTGGATCAAAAATCCCAATCTGTCGATGCCATCCGAAACCATGAGCGGCATATATAATAAGCGTGCTTACTATTCAAGAGAGCGCATTGTTCCAGAAGCCGGAAATCGACATGGCAAGCAAGCGGAGCGCTCATGGCTAAAGCGCGTCGCGCTGAAAACGAATTGAGGCGACGCGCTTTAGGTCATTGGTTTGCATGTCGTTCTCCCAAAACCGCTGCGCACTTTTGGGCGACATGCATTAGCGCTGTATGGACGGGCAGCGGCGACGGCCTGAGGCGATGCCTTCACAGCGGGATGCCAACCACCTGAAATTCACTGTGTTTTAGCTGGTATGCTGGCGCCGTTCGGCATCTTCGTGATACAGCTTACGCCGTGGATCGGGGGATCAGCACAATGCCGACGCTCTATGCGCTGAAACCGGCTTTCCAGGACAGGCTGCGGCCGCTGGTCGGCAGGCTGGCCGCAATGGGCGTGACGGCCAACAAAATAACCATTCTGGCAGCCCTGCTCTCCGTCGCGGCCGGAACGGCTATCGCGGCGTTGCCCGCCTGGCGCGCGCCGCTCTTCCTCATTCCCGTCGTGCTTTTCGCGCGCATGGCGCTCAACGCCATCGACGGCATGCTGGCGCGGGAGCATGGCCAGGCCTCGACGCTCGGCATGTATCTCAACGAAATCTGCGACGTCGTCTCGGATCTCGCGCTGATTCTGCCGTTTGCCGCCTTCCCTCAATTCGGCGCCTGGGGCGTCGTCGCCTTTGCCATCGCCGCGGCGCTCACCGAGTTCGCCGGCGTGCTCGGCATCGCCGCCGGGATCGGGCGAAACTACGCCGGACCGTTCGGCAAGAGCGACAGGGCGCTGGCGCTGGGCGTGGTCGCGGTGCTCGCCGCCGCCGGCTTCTGGCCGGCGGCGATCGCGCCATTTGTGTTTCCGGCCATGGCTACGCTGTCGCTGCTGACCGCCATAAACCGGATACGCGCCGGTCTTATTGGCAGCAGCGGCTGAGCATCGAGGCTAGCCATGCCGCCCGAGGGAGACACCATGCTTCACGAACAGATCGCCGCAGCGCCGGCGGAAAGCCTTGCGCGGCAGGCGCAGGAACGCACCTTCCGCAGCCATGACGGCACGGAGATATTCTATCGCTTCTGGCCGGCGGCATCGGCCGATGCCAAGGGCGCGGTCGTGCTCTTCCATCGCGGCCACGAGCATGGCGGCCGCATGGCGCATCTCGTCGATGAACTCAGCATGCCCGACCACGCCTTCTATGCCTGGGATGCCCGCGGCAACGGCCGCTCCGCCGGCGAGCGCGGCTATGCGCCGTCCTTTTCGGCGCTTTTGCGCGACATCGACTGCTTCATGCGCGAGATCGCCGCCAGGGACGGCATTGCCGTGCGGGATATCGCGCTCGTCGCGCAGTCCTTCGGCGCGGTGCTTGCCGCGGCGTGGGTGCACGACTACGCGCCGAAACTGCGCGCCATGGTGCTCGCCTCGCCCGCCTTCTCGGTCAAGCTCTACGTCCCCTTCGCCAAGGAAGGCATCGCGCTCTGGCAGAAGATCAAGGGGCGCTTCTTCGTCAATTCCTATGTCAAGGCGAAGCTGCTGACCCATGACCCGGTGCGCATCGCTTCCTTCGAAAGCGACAAGCTGATCACAAGGCCGATCGCGTCGAATATCCTGGTCGAGCTCTACCAGCACGCGGCGCGCATCGTTTCCGATGCCCGCGCCATCACCGTGCCGACGCAGCTTCTCCTATCGGGCAGCGACTGGGTGGTGCGGCCCGCGCCGCAGCACGAATTCTTCGTCAATCTCGGCAGCCGCATCAAGGAGCGGCATGTTCTGCCGGGCTTCTTCCATGACACGCTGGGCGAACGCGACCGCGAGAAGGCGCTCGATTTGATCCGGCCCTTCCTCGAAGCGCAGTTCCAGACACCGGCGCCTGCCGTCGACCTGAAACAGGCCGATATCGCCGGCTATACGCGCGACGAGGCCGACCGGCTCGCCTCGCCGCTCGATCTCCTGTCGCCAAAGGGCCTCTATTGGGCAATGAGCCGCGCGTCCATCCGCATCGGCAGTTGGTTCTCGCGAGGCATGAAGATCGGCGTCAGCACCGGTTTCGATTCCGGTTCGACGCTGGACTATGTCTATGAGAACGAGGCGCGCGGTCTCGGGCCGATCGGCCGCGCGGTCGACCGGACCTTCCTCGATGCCATCGGCTGGCGAGGGATCCGCCAGCGCAAGCTCAACCTCGAAGAGCTGATCGGCTCGTCGCTGGCAACGCTCAAGGCCGCCGGACGGCCCGGCCATATCCTTGACATCGCCGCCGGCCACGGCCGCTACCTGCTGGACGCGATCGGCAAGAGCACCGAGCAGCCGGCCAGCGTGCGCCTGCGGGACTATTCCGACCTCAATGTCGAGCTCGGACGCAAGCTGATCGCCGAGCGGCGATTGCCGGCGAGCGTGTCTTTCCAGCGCGCCGACGCCTTCGACGGCGACGGGCTGGCGGCGCTCGACCCGGCGCCGGATCTCGCGATCGTCTCCGGCCTTTACGAACTCTTCGCCGACAACGCGCTGATTGCGCGCTCGCTCGGCGGCCTTGCCCGCGCCATGCAGCCCGGCAGCCTGCTGATCTACACCAACCAGCCCTGGCATCCGCAGCTCGAAATGATCGCGCGCAGCCTAACCTCGCATCGCGGCGGCCAGGCCTGGGTGATGCGGCGGCGCACGCAAGGCGAGATGGACCAGCTGGTCGAGGCGGCCGGCTTCGAGAAGCTCGACCAGCGCATCGACCAATGGGGCATCTTCACCGTCTCGTTGGCAAGGCGGCTTTAAATCAAGAGATAGAGCATGATGTCGTCCGAAAACCGCTTCACACTTTTCGGCATCATGCTCTAGGACCGCCCACGCATGCCCACCAGTGCCGAGCCCCCGCGCCTTGCAGTCTCCACATCCGCCGAGCCCTATGGGCGTGTCGTCGTCCGGGCAGCGCTTTGGCTCACGTTGCTCGCGCCACTCTTCTATTCGACCTACGGC
>NZ_RZSL01000352.1:0-6578 GCF_003997355.1 Mesorhizobium sp. M1E.F.Ca.ET.041.01.1.1
TGCCGATGCCGATCCGGAAATTTTCGGCGCTATCCGCAACGAGCTTGGCCGCCAGCGCCATGAGATCGAGCTGATCGCCTCGGAGAACATCGTGTCCCGCGCCGTGCTCGAGGCTCAAGGGTCGATCATGACCAACAAATATGCCGAGGGCTATCCGGGTAAGCGCTACTATGGCGGTTGCCAGTTCGTCGACGTGGCCGAGGAACTGGCCATCGAGCGCGCGAAAAAGCTGTTCGGCTGCAACTTCGCCAACGTCCAGCCAAATTCCGGCAGCCAGATGAACCAAGCCGTGTTCCTGGCGCTGCTGCAGCCCGGCGACACCTTCATGGGCCTCGACTTGAATTCCGGCGGCCATCTCACCCACGGCTCGCCGGTCAACATGAGCGGCAAGTGGTTCAAGGTCGTCTCCTACGGCGTGCGCAAGGACGACCATCTGCTCGACATGGACGCGATCGAAAAGACCGCGCATGAGACCAAGCCGAAGCTTATCCTGGCCGGCGGCACTGCCTATTCGCGCATCTGGGACTGGAAGCGTTTCCGCGAGATCGCCGATTCGATCGGTGCCTACCTGATGGTCGACATGGCCCACATCGCCGGCCTCGTCGCTGGCGGCATGCACCCGTCGCCGCTGCCCCATGCCCATGTCGTGACCACGACCACGCACAAGTCGCTGCGCGGCCCGCGCGGCGGCATGATCCTGTGCAACGACGAGGAGATCGCCAAGAAGATGAATTCGGCGGTGTTCCCCGGTCTGCAGGGCGGTCCGCTGATGCATGTCATCGCCGCCAAGGCGGTGGCGCTCGGCGAGGCGCTGAAGCCGAGCTTCAAGGCCTATGCCGAAAGCATCGTCGCCAACGCCAAGGCGCTGGCTTCGAGCCTGCAGGAAACCGGCCTCGATATCGTCTCGGGCGGCACCGACAATCATCTGATGCTGGTCGACCTCAGACCGAAGAACGCCACCGGCAAGCGTGCCGAGGCGGCCCTTGGCCGGGCCAACATCACCTGCAACAAGAACGGCATCCCTTTCGACCCGGAAAAGCCCTTCGTCACCTCCGGTGTCCGTCTCGGCACGCCCGCCGGCACCACGCGCGGCTTCGGCCAGGCCGAATTCCGCGAGATCGGCAAGCTGATCGCCGAGGTGCTGGACGGGCTGAAGGTGGCGAATTCCGACGAGGGCAATGCCGCCGTCGAGGCCGCCGTAAAGGCCAAGGTCACGGCGCTGACGGATCGTTTCCCGCTCTACCCGTATCTTGGTTGACCGGGCGCTGCGCATCATCTTTTATCCGCCGGCATTGCGTCGTCCTGACTGGACGGCGCTCCGAACTGGAGACTTGATGATGCGCACTTTTCGTCCCGCTGCCCTGGTCCTGCTTGGTTCGCTGGCCGGCTTTGCCGTATCGGGCGCGCTTGCACAGGAGCAAACGCAGCCGGATCCGAATTTGCCGGCCACCAACACTTTCGGCGGGTGGACGACGATCATCGATACGCTCGATACCGGGCAGGACGCGCGCAAGACCTGCGCGGCTTCGACCGCTTTCGTCGACGGCAATGGCAGCGCGGGCACGCTGACGCTTTCGATCTCGAACGGCGACGCGCTGCCGCCCGATGCCTATCCCGCCATCATGATCACCGTCGACAACAAGGACCTGCCGACCGGCAAGAGCATCGCAGCGACATTTGGCGACCCGGGCATCAAGGTTTCCGCGGCGGTCTCTTCCACCGACGCCGTCAACGGCCGTCCGAGCTGGATGGTCGACAACCAGGCCAAGACCAGTCTCGCGCTGCTGCGAGCCATGCGCAAAGTCACCTCGCTCGATGTCGTTTTCGGCAAGCAGACGGTCGCCAGCATCCCGATGGACGGCTTCACCAAGGCCTATCGCAACCTCGGCACGTCCTGCGGCTTCGCCACGAAGGATGTCGCGCCCTGAGGCGACGGAGCGTTCAGGGCAGGGCGCTGGCAATCTTGCTCGCGCCTCGCTATCTCTGAGGCATAAAAGGCTCTAAGCCTTTCGCCTACAGAATCGCGAACCCAAGGCTTTCCATGCGCTGCCCTTATTGCCAGTCCGAAGATACGCAGGTGAAGGATTCGCGCCCCGCCGAGGATGGCGCTGCGATCCGCAGGCGCCGCGTCTGTCCGGATTGCGGCGGCCGCTTCACCACCTTCGAGCGCGTGCAGCTGCGCGACCTCGTCGTCATCAAGAAGTCCGGCCGCAAGGTGCCGTTCGATCGCGACAAGCTCCTGCGCTCCGTCGAGATCGCGGTGCGCAAGCGCAATGTCGATCCCGAGCGCATCGACCGCGCCGTGACCGGCATCGTGCGCCAGCTCGAAAGCTCCGGCGAGACCGAAATTGCCTCCGGCGAGGTCGGGCGGCTGGTCATGGAGGCGCTGAAATCGCTCGATGACGTCGCCTATGTCCGCTTTGCCTCGGTCTATCGCAATTTTCGCGAGGCCAAGGATTTCCACGAATTGCTTGGCGAGCTGAAGGGCGACGAGGAAAAAACCGAAGAGGACGCCGGCTGAGCATGGCGAAACCTCAATTGAGCGAGGCCGAGCAGGCGGCCCTTGATCGCCGTTACATGGGCGCGGCGCTGAGGCTATCGCGCCGCAATGCCGGTCGCACCTCGACCAACCCTTCCGTCGGCACGATTGTCGTGCGCGACGACGGCGCCGGTCCGATGGTCGTCGGCACCGGCGTCACCGCTATCGGCGGCCGGCCGCATGCCGAGACCGAGGCCCTGGCCGAGGCCGGTGAGCTTGCGCACGGCGCCACTGCCTATGTCACCCTGGAGCCTTGCGCCCACCATGGCCGCACGCCGCCTTGCGCCAACGCGCTGGTCAATGCCGGCATCGCGCGCGTCGTGGGTGCTGCCAGCGATCCCGATCCGCGCGTCTCCGGCAAGGGCTACGCCATCCTGCGCGCCGCCGGCATCGAGGTGGCGGAGAAGGTGCTGGCCACCGAGGCCGGCGAGCAGATGGCCGGCTATTTGATTCGATCTCTGAAGAAACGCCCGGAAGTGATTCTGAAGCTTGCGCTTTCCAGCGATGGCAAGATCGGCAGGAGAGGCGCCGGCCAGGTTGCCATAACGGGCGAGATCGCGCGGCGCGAGGTCTATCTGATGCGCGCCGAGGCCGATGCCATCCTGGTCGGCATCGGTACCGCGCTCGAGGACGATCCGGCACTGACCGTGCGCTTGCCGGGGCTGGAGAACCGCTCGCCGGCGCGCATCATCCTCGATCGCCAGATCCGGTTGCCGGAGACATCCAAGCTGGTGTCCGGCGTTGACCGTGTTCCGCTCTATGTCGCGGCGTGCCCCGAGGCGGACCCGCACCGGCGGGCCGCGCTCGAACGCGCCGGCGTGCATTTTATCGGTACGGAAACGTACGAAAGCGAAGTGGCCCTGCCGGAACTGCTGGAGGATTTGGCCGCACTCGGCATGGCAAGCGTGCTGGTGGAGGGCGGCGCCAAGGTGGCCAAGGCCTTTCTGGAGGAAGACCTGGTCGACCGTATCGTCCTGTTCCAGGGGCCGGAAGCGATCGGCGAGGACGGCATTGCATCGCCTATCGACGCCGACCATATCCCGCCGGGTTTCCGCAAATTGCGCGAGATGCGCTTCGGCGAGGACAGCTACGCCGAATGGGTACGACCATGATCCCAAAAGGTGGGAACCGGTTTTTTGGGTAAGATCATGGTCAGACGGAAAGACCGAGATTGATGTTTACTGGAATTGTCACCGACGTCGGGACCGTGGCCGCGGTGAAGCCGCTCAGCGAAGGCGTCGGCCTGCGCATCGATACCTCCTACGACCCCGAGACCATTGCGATCGGCGCCTCGATCTCCTGCGGCGGCGTCTGCCTGACCGTGACGGCGCTGCCCGAGCATGGCTCGAACGCGCGCTGGTTCGAGGTCGAGGCCTGGGAAGAAGCGCTCAGGCTGACTACCGCGTCGAGCTGGAAATCCGGCGCCAGGATCAATCTTGAACGGGCGCTGAAGATCGGCGACGAGCTCGGCGGCCACATCGTCTCCGGCCATGTCGACGGCACGGCAGAAATCGTCGAGCGCAAGGAGGAGGGCGACGCCGTGCGCTTCACGCTGGAGGCGCCGCGGCATCTCGCGAAATTCATAGCGCCGAAAGGCTCCGTCGCGCTCGACGGCACCTCGCTCACCGTCAACAAGGTCGAAGGCACTCGCTTCGACGTTCTTCTGATCCACCACTCGCTGAGCGTCACCACCTGGGGCGAGCGCCAGGCCGGCGACCGCGTCAACATCGAGATCGACACCATGGCCCGCTATGCCGCGCGTCTTGCGGAGGCCGCGAAAGAGGGGCTGTGATGACCAAGAATGCAACCGGGTCCATGCAGGAGGAAAAGCTCAGCATTGAGGACCAGCGGCGTCTCGATCTGTCGGTCAACGATTGCAGGGTGTTCGTTGAGGCCTTGGTCAATCCGCGGCCGGTGAATGACCGTCTGTGCGATACGGTGCGTCGCCATCGCGAGGCTACTGGCGTCTGACGGCCAATTGCAGCAATCTTGTGCTTGCGATCAATCCGGCTTCGGCCTAAGTCACCGGCAACCGCCCGGAGACTTTTATGGCTGGCATATCCCAACACGGCAAAGCGTTCATTCGTCCGAAGACGAAGGCGCATCTGCTCATCGTCGAGGCGCGCTTCCACGACGAGCTCGCCGACGCGCTGCTCGACGGCGCGACCGGCGCGCTGGACGAAGCCGGCGCTACCTATGACGTCGTCACCGTTCCCGGCTCGCTGGAAATACCGGCCGTCATCACCTTCGCGCTGGATGGCGCCGCCGAAGGCGGCACGCACTATGACGGCTTCGTCGCGCTCGGCACCATCGTCCGTGGCGACACCTATCATTTCGACATCGTCGCTAACGAATCGAGCCGTGCGCTGATGGACCTTTCGGTGCAGGAAGCGGTCGCGATCGGCAACGGCATCCTGACCACCGAGAACGATGCGCAGGCATGGACCCGTGCCCGTCGCACTGAAGGCGACAAGGGCGGTTTCGCCGCGCGCGCGGCGCTGACCATGATCGCGCTGAAAGAGAAATTCGGAGACCAATCGTGAGCGAGCCTGCCCAGACCGGTGCGGTGCGCCACGCCAACAAGCGCGGTGCCGCTCGTCTTGCCGCTGTCCAGGCGCTCTACCAGATGGATGTGGCAGGCAGCGGTGTCTTCGAGATCACCGCCGAATACGAGGCCTTTAGGCTGGGCAAGGAAGTGGACGGCGCGCTCTATCGCGAGGCCGATGCGCAATGGTTCCGCGCCATCCTGACCGGCGTCGTCGAGAACCAGAAGACCATCGATCCCGTCATCCGCCAGGCGCTCACCGACGACTGGCCGCTGTCGCGGCTGGATTCGACGCTGCGCGCCATCCTGCGCGCCGGCGTCTATGAGCTGATGAAGCGGGACGACGTGCCCGTGGCGGTCATCGTCTCGGAATATGTCGACATCGCCAAGGCCTTCTACGAGGAGGATGAGCCGAAGCTGGTCAATGCCGTGCTCGATCGCGTTTCGCGCCGGGTGCGAGGCGAGGGACGCGGCAAGGACGCATCATGACGGCCGCCACGGCCGTGGTCGCCGGAGCCGGCCGTGAAGCGCGCCGCACGGCGCTGCTGCTCGCCGCGGCGCAGGCGATCGTCGGCTCCGCGGCACCCATTGCCATTTCGCTCGGCGCGCTTGCTGGGCAGTATCTGCTCGGCCCCGACAAATCGTTGGCGACGGCGCCGGTCACCGGCTTCAATGTCGGGGTGGCGCTCGGCGCCCTGCCAGCCGCCGCCATCATCCGCCGGCTCGGCCATCGCGGTGGCTTCATGATCGGCACCGTCATCACCGCGCTCGGCGGCCTGATCGCGACGCTGGCGCTCTTTCAGGCGAGCTTCTGGCTGTTCGCTTTCGGCCTCGGCGTGATCGGGGTCGGCGGCGCCTTCGTCCAGCAGTTCCGCTTCGCCGCCGCCGATAACGCGCCGCCGCAATTCAAGGCGCGCGCCATTTCCTTCGTTCTGGCCGGCGGCATCGTCACCGCCATCCTCGGGCCGCAGATTGTCATCTACACCCGCGAGCTTCTGGCGCCGGTGATGTTCGCCGGATCCTTCGCCTCGATCCTGGTGCTGGCGGCCGCCGGCGCAGTTATCCTTTCCTTCCTGCACATTTCCACAGGTAAAAGCGGCTCCGCGGAAACCGCCGCAAGCGACGCCCGCCCGCTGGTCGAGATCGCCACCCAGCCGCGCTTCGTCGCGGCACTATTCTGCGCCGTCTGCGCCTATGCGCTGATGAGCTTCGTCATGACCGGCGCGCCGCTCGCCATGGTCGGCTGCGGACTCTCGACCGACGATGCCACGCTCGGCATTTCCTGGCACGTCATGGCGATGTTCGGTCCGAGCTTCTTCCCCGGTTCGCTGATCCCCCGCTTCGGCGCCGAACGCATCGTCGCCATCGGCCTGGTTCTGCTCATCGGCTGCGCAGCGGTGGCGCTTTCCGGCCTGGAGCTCTGGCATTTCTGGACGGCGCTGATCCTGCTCGGCCTGGGCTGGAATTTCGGCTTCATCGGCGCGACCGCCATGG
>NZ_RZSL01000353.1:0-6562 GCF_003997355.1 Mesorhizobium sp. M1E.F.Ca.ET.041.01.1.1
CCTACTCCCTTACTGCCCTACTCCCCTACTCCCTTAACCAGTAATGTCGATCACGCCGCAATCGCCGGCCGCACTTCCGAAGACGATGCGGCGCTCTTCCTTGTCCCACATCATCGATGTGATGGCGCCCTTGCCGGGGCGGCGCAGCAGCACTTCCTTCGCATCGGCGAAGCGCGCCGCGATCACCATGCCGTCCTCGTAGCCGATGGCCGTGACCTCCTGGCTCGGGTGGCAGGCGACGCAGGTCACCATCGTGTTGCCGCGTGTGCCGAGTTCCAGCGGCGCCTTGCCCATTGGGCCGTCCTTGCTGGCGAACGGCCACACGATCGCCGCCGGCGCGCCCGAACTTGCCAGCCACTTGCCCTTCACACTCCAGGACAGGCTTTTCACCTTGCCCGGATAGCCGCTCATGCGCATGTGCTTGCCGTCGGCCAGCTTCCAGCCGTGCAGCGCGTTCTCCTGCATGGTGGTGATGAGGAAGGCGCCGTCCGGCGAGAAGCTTATGCCGGTATGGGCGCCAGCCCATTCGAGGTCCACCGGCTTGCCGTCGGCGGCCGGGAAATGCAGCGTCGCGCCATTGTAGCGGGCAACCCCGAAGCGCATGCCTTTCGGCGAGAAGGCCAGGCCTTCCACCGAGCGTGGATGGGTAAACTCCTTGATCTTGCCGTCGGCAAAGCACACGAAGGCGATCTTGCCCGAGGCATAGGCGATCGCGCCCTGCGGGCCGGCGGCGACGCTGGTGATCCATTTTTTGCCGGCGCTTGCCAACTCGGTCACCTCGCCGCCGGCCTTGACGGCAAACACCTTGCCGTCCTCGCCGCCGGTGATCAGCCGGTCGTTGGCTGCGTCATGGAAGGCGGCGAGCAGCCCGTCATTGGCTTGCACGGTCTTGTGCCCATTGTCCAACCGGTGGATCGTCCCGTCGGCAAGCGCGAAATGCGGCACGTCGTTGAGGAAGACGGCGGCGACGCAATGGCCTTCGAGATCAAGCGGGGCGACTGTGGGCATGGGCACTGGTCCATTCGAGATCACAAGCCGGCGCGGCTAGGTGTGGCTCCCCCTTCTCCCCTTGTGGGAGAAGGTGGATTGGCGCGTAGCGCCAAGACGGATGAGGGGTGTTGGACGGAGCGCCGTCATCGCCAAGCTGGAACACCCCTCATCCGACCGAGCTTCGCTCGGCCACCTTCTCCCACAAGGGGAGAAGGAGAGAAGGGCAGCGCTAGCGCCTGAAAGTCCGAAAATCAAGCCGCCTGGCAGGCTTCAAAACTCTTGCGGAGCCGCTCTTCATCGAGATCGCGGCCGATGAACACCAGCCGGCTCTCATGCTTCTCGCCGTCCTTCCAGGCGCGCTGATGGTCGCCTTCTAGGATCATGTGCACGCCTTGCAGAACATAGCGCTCGTCGTCGCCCTTGAGCGCGATGATGCCCTTCAGCCGCAGAATGTTCGGACCTTCCATCTGGGTCACCTTCTCGATCCAGGGGAAGAACTTCTTCGGGTCCATCTCGCCGCCGCGCAGCGACACCGACTTCACCGTCACGTCGTGGATATCCGAAGCATGGTCGTGGTGATGATGGTCATGCCCGTCATGATCGTGGTGATGGTGGTCGTGGTCGTGATCGTGATCATGCGCCTCGAGGAAATGCGGATCGTTCTCCAGCGCGCGGGACAGGTCGAAGGCGCCACGGTCGAGCACCTCGCGAAGCGCCACGCCGGCGCGCTCTGTGCGATGGATCCTGGCCGCCGGGTTGATGGCGCGGATCGTCGCTTCGACCTTTTCGAGTTCTTCCGGGGTGACGAGATCGGTCTTGTTCAGCACCACGACGTCGGCAAAGGCGATCTGGTCCTCGGCCTCCTTGGAATCCTTCAGCCGCAGCGGCAGGTGCTTGGCGTCGACCAGCGCCACCACCGCGTCGAGCTTGGTCTTGGAGCGCACGTCATCGTCCATGAAGAAGGTCTGTGCCACCGGCACCGGGTCGGCAAGACCGGTGGTCTCGACGACGATGGCATCGAAGCGGCCGGGCCGCCGCATCAGGCCCTCGACCACGCGGATCAGGTCGCCGCGCACCGTGCAGCACACGCAGCCATTGTTCATCTCGTAGATTTCCTCGTCGGATTCGACGATCAGGTCGTTGTCGATGCCGATCTCGCCGAACTCGTTGACGATGACGGCGTAACGCCTGCCGTGGTTCTCCGACAGGATGCGGTTGAGCAGCGTCGTCTTGCCCGCGCCGAGATAGCCGGTGAGAACGGTTACGGGGATCTGCGTCTGTGCATCGCTCATGGGTTGCCTCGAAAATCTGTGCCCTAAAGGATTTGTCGGCCTCATATAGGGTGTGGGGGCGGCTTTTGCACGCGCCAAACCGGTGGGCCAGCGGATACCCCGATCGGGGCAAGCACCGTGGATGGATTCGCGGTGACCAGGACGGCCTAATGGGGCAGCCGCACGGGCGTTGCCTCACCCTTGCGGACTTTCCGCTGTGAATCTCGCCGCCTCAAAAGTCGTTTGTCATCTAACTGAAATAAACATCTGGCATCACCTGCGCGGGCACCGCAATGCTTGCCGGCAAAGCGTTCTGCAAGCCGGACTCTTTAGATCGTCATTTGCCAGCCGCCGGACAGCCTCTATGCTGTCCGCGCCGGTTCGGCCGAAGAGGGAAGGACCATGGCCAAGGCGGACAAGACAGCGACAATGAGCCGGCTGCATTCGGCGGCGCGGCTGGCGCGAACGGCGCTTGCGGCGCGGCTTCTGGCGCACGGTTTCTACGCCGGCCAGGACCAGATCATGCTGGCGCTGGATCGCGAGGACGGCCAGACCCCGGGCAATCTCGCCGGGCGGCTCGGCGTGCGCCCGCCGACGATCACCAAGACCATCAACCGGTTGCAGGCACAGGGCTTTCTGGAAAAGCGCGCCTCCAACGCCGATGCGCGCCAGGCCCACATCTTCCTGACGGACGCCGGCCGCGAAACCATCCGCGCCATCGAGAAATCGGTCAAGAAGACCGAAAAGCAGGCGCTGAAGGGCCTCGACAAGAAGGACCAGAAGGCGCTGTTCAAGCTTCTCGCCCGCATCGAGGCCAACTTGTCGAACGAAGACCTGATCCTCATCGACGACGACGCGGAGTTGGATGATTAAAGCGCGACGCGCAGCGTCGTCGCTTAACCGCGAGACGTTGGTGACCCCCAAGCGACGCGTTAGCGTCGTCTCGAGCGACGCATGCGCGACGCGCAGCGTCGTCGCTTAACCGCGAGGCTTCCGGTAATTAGCGCTCAGGCGGGACGCGCAGCGTCGTCGCCCTTTCCTCTAAGCCACCGATGCTTGGGTGGTGCGTGGAGCGACGACGCTGTGCGTCGCGCTTACAATGCTAAGCCGGTGCTTGGAGCGACGACGCTTTCGCGTCGTGCCCCCGCACCAGCGCCGCCCAGCGTCCCGGCGTCAGCCCGAACGCTTTCTTGAAATGCCGGTTGAAATGGCTCTGGTCGCTGAAGCCGACCGCAACAGCTGTTTCGGCGAGCTGTTCTCCCATCTCGATCATGCGCCGCGCCCGCTGCAGCCGGCGCATCAGGAGGAAGCGGTGCGGGCTGGTCGAATAGGTCGCGCGGAAGTGGCGTGACAGCGCATAGCGGTCGAGGCCGGTGACAGCCTCGAGCTCATCGGAGCGAACCGGCCGCCCGGCATTCTCCTCGATATAGTCCCGCGCAAGCGCGGCGGCGCGCCATGCCGTCCTTCCCATCGGTTTTGCCGGCTCTCCGGCATGATGTTTCAGATGTTGCGTCAGTTGCGCGATGAAATCGGCGACGAACAAATCGTCGAGCTCCTCATCCAGCGGCGCAAGGGCTGAAAGCAGCGTGCCGCGCAGGCCGGGATCGCTGACCACCGCGTCCTCGACGAAAGGCAGCGCCGTGCCGGCTAAGCAGTCGAGAAGCAGCGACGGTTCCAGATAGAGGATCCGGTAGCGTAAGCCGTCCTCGGTGCCGGCGCCGCCATCGTGCAGTTCGTCGGGATGCAGCACGATCACCTGGCCGGGCAGGCTGTGCCGAAGCGCGCCGCGATAGTGGAAGCGCTGCACGCCGTCGAGCGTCACGCCGATGGCATAGGTATCGTGGCGGTGCAGATCGAAGGCGTTGCCGTGGAAGCGTGCTTCGATGCGTTCGAGCCCGATGGCGCCGGGCGCCGAAACGATCCGGTCCCCGGCGGTAATCACATCCGCGCACGAACGTTCAAGACCTTCCAGCGCCTCACCGCCTAGACCGTGCGCCATCGCCTCATCCATGCCCATCATGGGTCACCTTTTGGAGAAGCATTTTGGTGTTCGACACGAAATTTGCAATCGTGCTGAGGGAAGACCTCGCCATCTGGCAGAAGCTCAACGTCACCGCGTTCCTGACCAGCGGCATCGTCGCGCAGTTCCCTCAGATCATCGGCGAGCCCTATCGCGATCGCGCCGGCAATCTTTTCAATCCGCTGTCGATCCAGCCCGTCATCGTTCTCTCGGCGGACGGGCCGACCCTCAGCACCATCCATCGCCGGGCTTTGGAGCGCGGCGTGATCACATCGGCCTATGTCGAGGAGATGTTCTCGACCGGCCATGACGTGGCCAACCGCGCCGTCTTCGCTGAATTCGCGCCGGACGACGCCAGGATGGTCGGCATTGCGCTGCGTGCTGACGTGCTGAAAAGAAACTGGTCGACAAGATCACCAAGGGCGCCCGCATGCATGCTTGATTTAGGGAGTAGGGAGTAGGGAGTAGGGAGTAGGGGTTGCTTTGCTCCTTGCTCCGCCTCCAGGATTGACGACTGCGAGGAAGGTTCAGGCTAATCGCCTACGGAAGTGCGCACTAAGCCTGTCCCGGGCGCTTGTTGGGCCAGTCGCTTTAGGCTTGCCGGCCGACGGCGATTGCCGCAAAAGGGAGGCATCTACCTTTCCCCCGGCCTGACTTTGAGCGTTCCCAGAAACCATGACGACAGCGCAACGCCGCCCGCGGCGATGCTGTTGATGCTTTGCGTCTATGTCTGCTTCACCTTTCTCGACACCTCGAGCAAATACCTGGTGCTTGCCGGTGTCTCGGCGCTGGTCGTCGCCTGGGCCCGCTTCACCGTCCATGTCCTGCTTGTCGGCGTCTTCCTGCGCGGTTGGCGGGAGCCGTTGCGCTTCCGCGCCAACAACCTGCCGGCGCATATCCTGCGCGGGTGCCTACTTTTCGGCTCGACCATGTTCAACGTCCTGGCGCTGAGGACGCTGCAGCTTGCCGAAACCACCTCGATCTACTTCTTCGGCCCGATGGTGATCACTGCATTGGCCGGTCCGCTGCTCGGCGAATGGGCCGGCTGGCGGCGCTGGCTGGCGATCCTCACCGGCTTCGTCGGCGTTCTCATCATCACCCGGCCGGGCGTCGGGGTGCTCGGCATAGGTCATCTCTTCGCGCTCGGCTCGATGCTGTCGAACTCCTTCTACGTCATCATGACGCGGCGCATGTCGGCGACGGAGACGCCCGAGAGCCTGATCCTGTTCTCGGCGCTGGCGCCTGCCGTGCTGCTCGTGCCGATGCTGCCGTTCTCGCATGCGCTGCCGCAGGACGGCTGGCACTGGTTCATCCTGTTGATGCTGGGCGTGTTCGGCGCCGGCGGCCATTGGCTGTTGGTCCAGGCCTATCGTCTCGCGACCACCACCGCGCTTGCGCCGTACCCCTATTCACAAATGGTGTGGATGATCGTTTCCGGCTGGCTGATCTTCCACCAGCTTCCCGACCGCTGGACGCTGCTTGGTGCGGCCATCATCGTCGCCAGCGGCCTCTACATCATCCATCGCGAGCACCGGCTGCGCCTGCGCAATTCCGCCTCGCTCGACATCGAAGCCGAGACCCTGGCGAAAAAACTTTGAATTGCTCCCGATCGATGGCATAAGGCCGAATTTAAACAATTTAAAAACGTGTTTCCGAGGACCTTGGGGAGCAAAGGGCACTGGCACAGAAGATCAAGCTTTCGACGATCGCGGATGCGCTCGGCGTGTCCACGGCAACGGTATCGCTGGCGCTGCGCGACAGCCCGCTGGTCGCCGGCTCCACGCGCGAGCGCATCAAGGAGCACGCCCGCGCCATCGGCTATATCTACAACCGGCGCGCCGCCAGCCTCCGCACCTCGCGCTCCGGCATTGTCGGCGTCGTCGTGCACGACATCATGAACCCGTTCTTCGCCGAGATCCTGCGCTCGATCGAAAGCGAGCTCGACCGCAGCCGCCAGACCTTCATCCTGTCCAATCACTACGACCAGCTCGAAAAGCAGCGCACCTTCATCGACACGCTGCTGCAGCTCGGCGCTGACGGCGTCATCATGTCGCCGGCAATCGGCACGCCGGCCGAGGACATCATCATGGCCGAGGAAAACGGCCTGCCGGCGGTGCTGATCGCGCGCACCGTCGCCGGAGCCGACGTGCCGGTCTTCCGCGGGGACGATGCCTATGGCACGGCGCTCGCGACCAACCACCTGATCTCGCTCGGCCACAAGCGCATCGCCATGATCGGCGGCACCGACCAGACGTCCACCGGCCGCGACCGCTACCAGGGC
>NZ_RZSL01000354.1:0-6526 GCF_003997355.1 Mesorhizobium sp. M1E.F.Ca.ET.041.01.1.1
CGCAGGGCTACAATCCCCATAGCGCCAGACCGACCCGCGGCTCCGTTCAATCCGGCTTGCAATGAGGTCCGACGTCGTGCCAAGCGGCTCCGTCGAGCCAACGGACCTCACAGAAGCCTCCAGATTCACCAAAGCTTGGCGATGTGATTCAAGCTTTTGATGGACCGATTCGTATTGACTGACGCCCAATGGGCGAAGATGGAGCCGCATTGTCTGGGTAAAGCCAGCGATCCCGGACGCAGTGGCAATGACAACCGACTGTTCATCGAGGCAGTTCTGTGGATTGCGCGCACGGGCAGCCCGTGGCGCGATCTGCCTGCCCATTTCGGGAACTGGAGCACAGCGTTTCGTCGTTTCAGCGACTGGCGCAAGGCCGATGTATTCGTGAAGCTCTTCGAAGCCTGCTCGGACGAGCCGGATATGGAATACGCCATGATCGACGCCACCATCGTCAAGGTCCACCGCCACGGACAGGGCGCAAAAGGGGGACTCAGAGCCAGGCCATAGGCCGCTCCAAAGGCGGCATGACCACCAAGATCCTCGCGCTGACCGATGCACTCGGCAACCTTGTGCGCTTCCATCTGATGCCGAGGCACCGCTTCGACACGGTCGGCGTCGAGCCGCTTCTGCAAGGCGTAGATTTCGGCGGGCTGATCGCCGACAAGGCCTTCGACAGTGATGCCATCGTTGCCGATCTCAACGAACGTGGCGCCAAGATCGTCATCTCCCAGCACCCGAGGCGCGCAAGGCCCTTGCCACTCGACCGCCAACTCTACACGTGGCGACACCTCATCGAGAACTTCTTTTGCAAGCTCAAGGAATTCAAGCGCATCGCCTTGCGTGCCGACAAAACCGACAAAAGCTTCGCGGCAATGATCTATCTCGCCGCCGCCGTCATTAACTCTCGATGAATCCCCACAAGCCTTAGGCCACGTTGGATTTCTTAAGCGCTCCGCACTATGTTTGCAGAACCATGACCGCAAATATCGCGCCGATCGTTCCCGCAGAGTTCCCGCAGCTCCAGGTACTCGCCTGGAGCCGAGACGCGTCGCGTCCGATCCCTGCGGAAGAAGCATTTGCGCTTTACGAACGCAATTGGCGTTTTGTTGATCAAAAAAGCCTTACTGCGCGTGAAAATCTGCTTATTAGGAAACTTGCTGACAAGTTCGGTCATGGCATCCTTTTGACCACCTCGTAAGGTTTCGCTTTCCTCTCTTCTTGAACGTCTTCCCGCAGCAAACAATCAAGGCCGGAAACACCGCGAGTTGAGATCATGAAGGCGTTTGGAAAACCGGAACACAGGATCATTGCCGAAGCTCTCGGGCTGATGGACCGCGAGTTCCTGGCGGCCACCCAGTGCTGGTTCGGCGGTGGCACCGCCATTGTCATGAAACTCGGCGAATACCGGCGGTCACTGGATCTGGATTTCCTCTGCGCCGACGCTGACGGGTATCGCGAACTGCGGACGCGGGCGTCAGAGCTTGGCGTCCGGGCCTTCTTCCCTGAATCCGTCGAAGGAGGCCGATCTCGACAAGGGATGAGGCCGATCGCTGGCGAAACTCAATCCCCGGCGACGAAGAACAGCCACTGGCCGGTGGGCGTGATGCCGACGCGGTAAAAGATGTAGGCGCCGAACTGCTTCATGTCGTCATAGTCGCTTGCCGTGACGAGCTTGAACAGCTCGACGCGTTGCCTGGGATCGAGCTTGTCGAGCGGCAGCGCGAAGAAATATGGCCAGACATAGAGTTCCTGCGGCGTGCCCGTGTCGACGTGGACATAACCGGCGCTGAGCACCTCTTCCAGTATGGCGAGGATCTCCTGGCCGTCGCTGTCGCCGGACAGGCCCTTGAGGAAAGTGATCGGATCGCCGTCGATGTCGCCAAGCGACAGCTGCGTCATGGAATCGCCCGAGCCGATCAGCGACCTCAGCTTCTCGATGTCGCCGCTTTTGCAGGCCTCGACGATCAGCCCATGCATCCGCTTGACCGGTTCCGGCAGCTTGTCGAGGTCGTAGACGACAGCGGGCGGCGGTGCGTCCGGATCGGCGCGCGGGCTGGTGACGCCGCCGCTGCCGGATGGCGCCTCAGGCTCGCTCTTGTTTTTTTCGTCGGCCGGCTGGCTGTTGCCGGAGGGTTTCGTGCCGAGCGGGTCCGGTATCGGCACGGTCGTGTCCGGCGGGGCCGTATCGTCATTGGCGGGTGGCGTGACCGGCGAAGGCAAATCCTGGCGCTGGATCTCGCTCAGCGCATGGGAAGGGGTGCTGGCGAGGCACAAGCCCACTGGAAGGACCAGGCAGAACGCGGCGATCCACATGCCTACGGTCCAGGCGTGCGGCCGGCCTGCCAACGAAAATCTCACCCCTTGCCTCTCCATGGTTCCCGGGCTCGCTCGGTCCGGACAGCGCTTGAGCTGTTAAGGCACCCAGGCATGATGCCCAAATGGCGCGTCGCCGTCAAAAGCCGCTGTTAGACAGCGGGCGGCCTAGTGCTTGAGCCGCTCCGGCTCGAAGGCGCCGGAGATTACCTTTTCGCGCATGCGGTCGAGCAGGGCCAGCGCCGAGGTCTCGCCATTGGCGCGCAGCATTTCGCCAAACGCGGTTTCGAGGGCGGCTTCGGCGATGATCTCGGGCTCGATGCCAGCCGACAATCCCTCAGCCCAAGCTTCGCTGTGGCTCTCCACGGCGGTCAGGCGCTTTTCTTCCCTGACCAACGCGTCGATGTCGCTGACACCATGTTCCATTGCGATGTCCACCTTTTTCAAGCGGCGATCCGGCGAGAGACCGGGCTTGACCTTCCAGTTCATTCGCAGCCCGAGATAAGTGCTTGTAAATACGACATTTTTGCGGTCGTAATCTACATTTCGAGCAAGGCTGCGCTCAATCCGTTCCGAAGCTTAGCCGATTAGACCGGCTTGCGGCATCAAAACCTTCAGTTTGAGTTAATTCCGCAATTGTGCGCTAACGTTTCATTAACATTGTTGCACAAGCGCAACACATCATTGCACCAAGGCGCAGCCGGACACAATAAGGCGCGTCACATTGGGGGCCAGTTCCCGGTGGATTATGCGCAAACCGGATTGGCCGCGATTGGCGCCGGCCTCAATTCCCGTAGCGGGAAGCGATGTCGCGCGACAGCGTCTCGCCTTCCTTCATGTAGCGGGCAATAGCCTCGGTCGCCGAGGGCGTGCATTGCGTATAGGTGCCGCTGAAGGAGCGGTAGCCGCGGTTGAAGGAGGCGATGAAGCGAGCGCGGCGGTCGGGATCGGGGGTTTCCGACTCGAGCAGCTTTTCCATCTCGACCCGCCACTGGTCGCCCTTCTCGCCGCACAGATTGCGCAGGAAATGCAGCGACCCCAGCACCTCGGCGAGCCGCATCAGCCCGGGCTCGAACGGCGCCTCCGCCGCAAGTGTCGGCCGCGCCGTGAGGGTCATGCTGAAGGCGAGGCACGCGGCGAGGAGAGGTGAGGCGCGGGTCATAGGCTTATGTGACCAAACAATTCGCCGCTCGCAAGACGATTTTGGGAGGCCGTCGTCCCTGGCCAGGATCTCTCCCTGTTGAGGTTGGCGCCGCCCCTCATTGCCCTGCCGGGCATTTCTCCCCGTATAATGACGGGGAGAAAGGGCTGGCCGCAGCCTGGGCGCCTTCTTGCAACGCTGGAGATTGGCGAAATCGGCGAAGAGAACGCCCCTCTCCCCGAGAGGATGCCGGTCCACCCTCCGCAGCTGCTGCGGAGGACGGGCAGGCAGGTGAGGGGCGGCGCAGGCGCCTGGAAGTCATGGCGTTGCGCTGTCGAAGCTACTTATGCGAATCGCCCAGCAGCTCTCTTGCGACCTCAAGCACCTCGTCCGCCAGCGGCATCTCCGCCATTTCCGCCAGCGTGTGGAAGGCGGCCGTCTCGGCATCGTCGCTGGCCTCGGGCTCGCCGCCAACATAGGCCGCTCCGAACACCGTCAGCAGATAGTCGACGGCGTGATTCTCGCCGCTGCCGTCGATATGGATGTCGCGCAGCGGGTGGTAGTCCCTGGCCTCGAGTCCGGTTTCCTCGGCCAGCTCGCGCGCCGCCGCCTGCGTTAGCGTCTCGCCAGGCTCGACCTTGCCGCCGGGATAGGCGTAGAGCCCTTGCGAGGGCGGCCGCGCGCGCTTGACCAAAAGTACCGTCTTGCCGCGCACGACGGCGACGGAGACGGCGGGGACGATCTTGCGCGGTTCCATGGAATGCCGAATGTTCCTGCAGCCTGTTGTGGACCGATTGGCCTGATCAAGCTTTAGCCGTTGCAGCGCGGGGGTTCCATCGCCACCTTTGGGAAAATTCCGATCGACGAGCCGAGTTCATGTGCGGACGCTTTGCCCTGACCGCCACGCCAGACCAGACCGCCGCCTTCCTCGGCCTTGCGGAGCTGGAGGAGTTTCCGGCCCGCTACAACATCGCCCCGGCACAGCCCGTGCTGATGGCTCTTGCCGGTCCGCAGCGCGCGTCGGGCTCCAACCTGCCGGACCACCAGGCGATACTGGTGCGCTGGGGCCTGATCCCGGCCTGGGTCAAGGACACGAAGGAATTTCCGCTGCTCTTCAACGCCCGTTCGGAAGGGGTGCTGGAAAAGGCTTCGTTCAAGACCGCGATGCGCCATCGCCGCGCGTTGGTGCCGGCCTCCGGCTTCTATGAATGGCAGCAGTCGGGCAGCGAAAAGGGCCAGCCTTACTGGATCCGGCCGAAGCGGGGCGGGGTGATCGCCTTCGCCGGCCTTATCGAAACCTATGCCGAGCCGGGCGGCTCCGAGATGGATACGGGCGCGATTCTGACGACGCAGGCCAATGCCGGCATCGCCCATATCCACGACCGTATGCCGGTGGTGATCGAGGAGCGCGACTTCGCCCGCTGGCTGGATTGCCGCACGCAGGAGCCGCGCGACGTACTCGACCTCTTGAAGCCCGCCGAACCCGATTTCTTCGAGGCAATTGCGGTTTCCGACCTTGTCAACAAGGTCGCCAACACCGGGCCGGAGATTCAGGAGCGGGGCGTCGTCGGCGAGCGGCCCGAGAAGGTCAGGCGCCAGAAACCCGGCGCGGACGAAAACCAGATGACCCTGTTCTAGAGAGGCTTGCTCTTGGCGTCTGCCTCAGTTCCGGGGCGCGCATTGGCGTCGCCCTCATTGCCGGCGCCCCATCATCGGGGACCGCGCCGGTCGTGCCTTTTTCAGGCGGCGCGCGGCGAAACGATCTTCTGCGCCGGCTTCTTCTTCTTCGCGGTGTGAAGAAGGGCTGCGACGATGGCTGCCGGGCCGATCGCGCGGTAGTGCTTGGTGAGCGGCTGTTGCGCCGGTCGGCTCTGTTCCTGCTTGCTTCGAGGCATTGTTCTCTTCCCTGGTAGTATTTTCGTGTCCGCGTTTGATGGTCGATTCGGACCAAATCGTGACGCCTGGGCGGTCTAGCCCGCGAATGTTTCATCACTGTGCCGACATGTTTAATAAAATGTTTCGGCCCGTCTTTACCTGTGATCCAACGACATGTTTCCGGAACAGAGCGACTTGACGGCAACACCGGCGGGCGCGATAAAGCCGCCCATGAAAACGTCTTTCGCCATTTGTGGCATTTGCATTATTGGCTAGCTTCGCGCTGGTCCGGACGTTTTCGCCTTATCTTTCCCCAGATTGGACAAACGCCCCGGCCAGCAGGCTGGAGCCCGATTTGCGCCTTCGGCGCAGACCTGGTTTCAGCGAACCCAAATCAAGGACCGGGACCGCATGTCTGACGCATCGAAGGGCCTCAGCCTCTACAACACGCTAACGCGGGCGAAGGAGCGTTTCGTTCCGATCGATCCGAAAAATGTGCGCATGTATGTCTGCGGCCCGACCGTCTACGACTTTGCCCATATCGGCAATGCGCGGCCGGCGATCGTCTTCGACGTGCTGTTCCGTTTGCTGCGCCAACTCTATGGCCAGGAGCACGTCACGTATGTGCGCAACATCACTGACGTCGACGACAAGATCAACGCCAGGGCGCTCCGCGATTTCGGCAACGAGATCGCGGCCGGAAAGCTCTCGCTGAACGATGCCATCCGCAAGGTCACCGAAAAGACCGCCGACCAGTACCACAAGGACGTCAAGGCGCTCGGGTGCCTGGAGCCGACCTTCGAGCCGCGCGCCACCGAATTCGTCGCGCCCCGCGCGGACGGCAAGGCCGACATGCTGTCGCTGATCGCGCAGCTGATCGCGCGCGGCCATGCCTATGTCGCCGGCGGCGAGGTGCTGTTCGACACCGCCTCGATGCCGGACTATGGCGAACTGTCGAAGCGCAATCTCGACGAGCAGCAGGCAGGCGCCCGCATCGCCGTCGATGAGCATAAGAAGAACCCCGGCGACTTCGTGCTGTGGAAATTGTCCACGCCGGAAGAGCCGGGCTGGGAAAGTCCTTGGGGCAGGGGCCGCCCGGGCTGGCACATCGAGTGCTCGGCAATGTCGGCCGCCTATCTCGGCGAGGTCTTCGACATCCATGGCGGCGGCCTCGACCTGATCTTCCCGCACCACGAG
>NZ_RZSL01000355.1:0-6486 GCF_003997355.1 Mesorhizobium sp. M1E.F.Ca.ET.041.01.1.1
ATGTTAGAAGATTCTAATGAGCAAGCGACTTGCCGGTATCGTCGCCGGCATCCACGCCGGCCGGCGGATTCACCGGCTCGACCCATTCGATCGGCTCCGGCATCCGGACCAGCGCGTGCCTCAGCACCTCGCCGACCCGCGAGACCGGAATGATCTCCATGTTGTTCTTCACATTGTCCGGTATCTCCGCCAGATCCTTGGCGTTGTCTTCTGGGATCAGCACCTTCTTGATGCCGCCGCGCAACGCGGCAAGCAGCTTCTCCTTGAGGCCGCCGATCGGCAGCACCCTGCCGCGCAGTGTCACCTCGCCGGTCATCGCCACATCGGCGCGGACCGGAATGCCGGTGAGCACGGAGACGATCGCCGTCACCATCGCCACACCCGCCGACGGGCCATCCTTGGGCGTCGCGCCCTCCGGCACGTGGACGTGGATGTCGCGCTTGTCGAACAGCGGCGGCTCGATGCCGAAATCGATGGCGCGCGAGCGGACGTAAGAAGCCGCCGCCGAGATCGATTCCTTCATCACGTCGCGCAAATTGCCGGTCACCGTCATGCGGCCCTTGCCGGGCATCATGACGCCTTCGACCGTCAGCAGCTCGCCGCCGACTTCCGTCCACGCAAGACCGGTGACGACGCCGACTTGATCGTCGGCCTCGACCTGACCGAAGCGGAAGCGCGGAACGCCGAGATAATCGGCGAGGTTTTCCGCGTTGATCTTCACCGTCTTCTTCTTCGTCTTCAGGATCTCGGTCACCGCCTTGCGACCAAGCTTCATCAGCTCGCGCTCCAGGCTTCTGACGCCCGCTTCACGGGTGTAGGTCTGGATGATGCCGCGGATCGCGTCCTCGCCGACCGAGAATTCGTTCGGCTGCAGCGCGTGATCGCGGATCACCTTGGGCATCAGGTGGCGCTTGGCGATCTCGATCTTCTCGTCCTCGGTGTAGCCGGCGATACGGATGATCTCCATGCGGTCCATCAAGGGCGCAGGGATGTTCAGCGTGTTCGCCGTCGTCACGAACATCACGCTCGACAGGTCGTACTCGACCTCGAGGTAATGGTCCATGAACGTCGAGTTCTGCTCCGGATCGAGCACCTCGAGCAGGGCCGACGACGGATCGCCGCGGAAGTCCTGGCCCATCTTGTCGATCTCGTCGAGCAGGAAGAGCGGGTTGGACTTCTTGGCCTTCTTCATCGACTGGATGACCTTGCCGGGCATCGAGCCGATATAGGTCCGCCTGTGGCCGCGAATCTCGGCCTCGTCGCGCACGCCGCCGAGCGCCATGCGGATAAACTCGCGGCCGGTCGCCTTGGCGATCGACTTGCCGAGCGAGGTCTTGCCGACGCCGGGCGGGCCGACGAGGCACAGGATCGGCCCCTTCAGCTTCTTCTGCCGGCTCTGCACGGCGAGATACTCGACGATGCGCTCCTTGACCTTGTCGAGGCCGAAATGGTCGGCATCGAGCACGTCCTGCGCGAAGGCGAGATCCTGCTTGACCTTGGAGTTCTTGCCCCACGGGATCGACAGCAGCCAGTCGAGATAATTGCGCACGACGGTGGATTCAGCCGACATCGGCGACATCGACCGCAGCTTCTTCAATTCGGCTTCCGCTTTCTCGCGGGCCTCCTTGGAGAGCTTGGTCTTCTTGATGCGCGCCTCGATCTCGGCGGCCTCGTCGCGGCCGTCCTCGCCCTCGCCGAGCTCCTTCTGGATCGCCTTCATCTGCTCGTTGAGGTAGTACTCGCGCTGCGTCTTCTCCATCTGGCGCTTGACGCGCGAACGGATGCGCTTCTCCACCTGGAGCACGGAGATTTCGGCCTCCATGAATCCCATCGCCTTCTCGAGACGCTCCTTCACGGAAAGCGTGGCGAGCATCTCCTGCTTCTCGGGGATCTTGATGGCGAGATGCGAGGCGACCGTGTCGGCGAGCTTGGAATAGTCGTCGATCTGGCTGGCCGCGCCCACCACTTCGGGCGAGATCTTCTTGTTCAGCTTGACATAGTTCTCGAAGTCGGTGACGACCGAGCGGGCGAGCGCCTCGATCTCGACCTCTTCCTCCTCCGGCTCGGCCAGCGCCGTGGCGCGGGCCTCGTGGAAGTCGGCACGGTCGGTGAACGAGACGATCTTGGCGCGCGAGGCACCCTCGACCAGCACCTTCACGGTGCCGTCGGGAAGCTTCAGGAGCTGCAGCACGTTGGCGAGCGTGCCGATGTCGAAAATGGCACCGGGCTCAGGATCATCGTCGGCTGCGTTCATCTGGGTGGCAAGCAGGATCTGCTTTTCCTGACCCATCACTTCTTCCAGCGCCTTGATCGACTTTTCGCGCCCGACAAAGAGCGGAACGATCATGTGCGGAAACACGACGATGTCGCGCAGCGGAAGAACCGCGAAGACGCCGTCGCCGGAAGCCCTGGATATTTTGGCCATTGTCCAACCTTTCATGTCGCGGACGCTAATTGAGCCAACCGCGAATCTTATATTAACGACCGAGCGTCGTTCCGCCTACCACCGTTTGTGACGGGAATTTTACAGCACGGAATTCGGCGCTTCGGCCTTCCGCTGTTAGGTGGATGCGGGCGGAGCAAAGATCAAGGGTTAACACGGTCCGTTCATCCACTCCATTGCTTGCCGGTACCCCCGTCACAGCAAAACGGCGCCACACGGGCGCCGTTCCATGAAAAATTGCCGGATCGGGTACCATCTCAGGCGCTGACGTTGCCCTTCTTTTCCTTCTGCTCGGAATAGATGTAGAGCGGCCGGGCGTTACCGGAAACCACCTCTTCCGAGATCACCACTTCGCGCACGCCTTCCAGCGCCGGCAGCTCGAACATGGTGTCGAGCAGGATCGCTTCCATGATGGAACGCAGGCCGCGGGCGCCGGTCTTGCGCTCGATGGCGCGCTTGGCGATCGCCGACAATGCGTTCTCGTGGAAGGTCAGGTCGACATTCTCCATCTCAAACAGCCGCTGATACTGCTTGACCAGCGCGTTCTTGGGCTCGGTCAGGATCTGGATCAGCGCCGGCTCGTCGAGATCCTCGAGCGTCGCCAGCACCGGCAGACGGCCGACGAATTCCGGGATCAGGCCGAACTTCAATAGATCCTCCGGCTCGACCTGGCGGAACAGGTCGCCGGTGCGCCGATCCTCGGGCGACGCCACGGTGGCGCCGAAGCCGATCGAGGTCTTGCGGCCGCGGTCCGAGATGATCTTGTCCAGTCCGGCAAAGGCGCCGCCGCAGATGAACAGGATATTGGCGGTATCGACCTGCAGGAATTCCTGCTGCGGGTGCTTGCGGCCGCCCTGCGGCGGCACGGAAGCGACCGTGCCTTCCATGATCTTCAAGAGCGCCTGCTGCACGCCCTCGCCCGACACGTCGCGGGTTATCGACGGATTGTCCGACTTGCGCGAGATCTTGTCGATCTCGTCGATATAGACGATGCCGCGCTGCGCGCGCTCGACATTGTAGTCGGCCGATTGCAGAAGCTTCAGGATGATGTTCTCGACGTCCTCGCCGACATAACCGGCTTCGGTCAGCGTCGTGGCGTCGGCCATGGTGAAGGGCACGTCGATGATGCGGGCGAGCGTCTGCGCCAGCAGCGTCTTGCCGCAGCCGGTCGGGCCGATCAGAAGGATATTGGACTTCGCCAGCTCGACGTCGTTGTTCTTGCCGGCATGCGCGAGGCGCTTGTAGTGGTTGTGGACGGCGACCGACAGCACCCGCTTGGCGTAGGGCTGGCCGATGACGTAGTCGTCGAGGACCTTGAGGATCTCCTGCGGAGTGGGCACGCCCTCCCGCGACTTCACCATCGAGGTCTTGTTCTCCTCACGGATGATATCCATGCAGAGCTCGACGCACTCGTCGCAGATGAAGACGGTCGGACCGGCGATCAGCTTGCGCACTTCGTGCTGGCTTTTGCCGCAAAACGAGCAATAGAGCGTGTTCTTTGAATCACCGCCGTTGTTGCTTACCTTGCTCATTTTTCTGTCCTTTCACCGCCTGCCCGCCGATGGTCTGGCCGCATGGGCGTCTCACCAATCTATCGCGGGAATTCGCGGCCGCCAGTGTCCCGGCTCACACAGCGCATTCCGTACGATACGCAAATCAGAAAACGCGACAATGATTCGCAGCAACCCCATGCAAAGCTAAGCCGTCGAAAATCAACATAGCCTTAACGTAGGCAATCCCGACCGTCGAGGGAACAGGCAATTGTGGCCGAAATGCCGCAAGCCGCGCCAAAAGCACGTTATCGCACCATCGAGCTGCCAACCAGGGCCTACGCGGCGGCGGTTTCGCCCAGCTCGCGCGTCGTGATGACCTTGTCGATCAGACCAAAGTCCTTGGCCTCGTCAGCGCTCATGAAATGGTCGCGGTCGAGCGTCCGTTCGATCTCGTCATAGTTCTTGCCGGTGTGCTTGACATAGACCTCGTTCAAGCGACGCTTCAGCTTGATGATGTCCTGCGCATGACGTTCGATGTCCGACGCCTGACCCTGGAAGCCGCCGGACGGCTGATGCACCATGATGCGGGCGTTCGGCGTGGCGAAGCGCATATCCTTGTGGCCGGCGCAAAGCAGCAGCGAGCCCATCGAGGCGGCCTGACCGATGCAGAGCGTGGACACCGCCGGCTTGATGAACTGCATGGTGTCGTAGATCGCCATGCCCGAGGTGACGACGCCGCCCGGCGAGTTGATGTAGAGGTTGATCTCCTTCTTGGGGTTCTCCGCCTCGAGGAACAAAAGCTGTGCACAAACCAGCGTCGCCATGCCGTCCTCGACCGGGCCGGTGATGAAGATGATGCGTTCCTTCAACAGGCGGGAGAAAATGTCGTAGGCGCGCTCGCCGCGATTGGTCTGCTCGACCACCATCGGAACGAGGTTCATGTAGGTTTCGACGGGGTTCTTCATGGACTACCCTTGTTAGATGGATTCCGGCGCCGTGAAATATGGCCAATCGGGCGGAATCGGTTCTTGATCGTTAAATCCTAAATAGGATGTCGGCTCACCCTAGCGCAAGGCCGCCCCTCCTAGCCATCTGGTTAAGTCGAATCAAGCGCCGCCGGTCAGGAAATGCCTGTGGTTGCGCCTTGTCGGAAGTGCTCGGGCGCTAACCGGCCGCCTCGGTAGCAATTTCTTAACCGCGCGGCTTAACGACAAGCCTTGAAATCCCTGTCCGGCGGCGGGCCTTCCGATACATTCCTGCGTTGAACCGGCGTCCTTTTTCAACGGGGGAATGTCATGTTTCGCCAGAGTTCCTTTCGCAAGAGCTTCGCATCGCTCACCTCAGCCAGCCTGGCAACGCTCGCAACGGTGTCGCAAACGGCTGCCGGCGGCCGCGCGCTCGAATGCTACGAGCCGGTGCATCGGCCGGCGCTTTATGACACCGTCTACGAAGACGTGATGGTCAGCCCCGGCGGCCAGCTCGTCGACTATGCCCCGCCGATCTACGGCACAAGCGAAGGCCTGGAGCAGATCGCCCCGCCTCGCATCACCTATGAGGTCGTGCCCGCCGTCACGCGCACCGTCTACCACACGGTCAAGGTCGACGATGGCGGCTATGCCTGGGAATGGCGCGTCATCCATGGCCGCAAGGTGCTGTGCAAGGTCTGGCGCAAGGCGCGCTATGCGCGCGTCGCCGAAGCCGTAATCGTCGAGCCGGAGCGGGTCCGTCGTGTGGTCCTGCCGGCGGAGTATGAAAACGTGGCCCGGGAAGTGCTGGTGCGGCCGGAACGGCGGCGCGTCACCGAAATTCCACCTTCGTACAGGACAGTTGGGCGCCGCGTGGTGGTGCGGGAAGGCTCGACCAGATGGCGGCGGGTGCATATTCCGCGGCATTGCCTGGACTAGGAACCGTTTGCCCTGGGGCTAGTCCGACCGGGCCTCTTCTTGCCCGGTCGAAAAAAATGTCGGCTTAGCCGAGATCGATGTCGAGAATCGCCATCGAGAAATTGTAGTCGCCGTCGTCCTCGTCCTTGAAGACGATGCCGAGGAATTCGTCGCCGACATAGACTTCGGCCGAGTCTTCCTTTCGCGGACGCGCCTTCACCTGCAGCTTGGGATTCTGGAAGACGCGCTTGAAATAGGCGTCCAGCTTTCTGATCTCGTCGGGTTTCAAAGTCTTCTCCGAAATGTCGGCCTTGTTCGTTGGGACGCGCTTCTGACACGCCGACAATGGCGATGTAAAGGCAAGCCGGCAGGATAAATAGGGACGACCGGTATTTGACACGGCAGCCGGAATCCGGCCGCCGCAAATGACGGCCGAATTCAGATGTCGAAGCTGACGACGTGGTCCATCGTCTGCGAAGGCAGGAGCTGGTCCATCTGCCGCGAAGGCTGGTCGCAGCCGGTCTCGCCGACGACCCGCGCCGGTACGCCGGCGCCAAGATCCTCGGTAATATCGAGATCGGCCACTGCTCGAAGATCGCGGCCGGCTCGGTGGTGCTGTCGCCGGTGCCGCACAACAAGACGGTCGCCGGCGTACCGGCGACAGCAC
>NZ_RZSL01000356.1:0-6468 GCF_003997355.1 Mesorhizobium sp. M1E.F.Ca.ET.041.01.1.1
GTGCAGCAATTGCCTGCGGCGCTCGGTTTCCGGGAAACGGTCCCAGACACCCAGGCCGCGCGCGAATATCTCCAGCGTATGGCGCGGCATGCAGACTTCCATGTCGGTTTCGGGCCGCCTGGTGTAGTCGATGCGGTATTGCGTTTCGCCGGCCTGCGCCTCGCGGCTCTTGTTGGTGATGCCGGCCTCGTATTCGACCAGCGCCTCGGTGCGCAGCAGGTCGGGAATGCCGGCCGGCACATAGCGGATCTTCGTCCCGGCCGCCTCGGCGTGCCATTTGGCGAGCAGCGTGCGGTCGAAGCCGTCGGGCGCCTCCTCGATCTCCAGGCTCTCGCGGATCTCGCCGGTGACGCCTTCATCCTGGCTGAGCCCCAACAGCCAGTCGAGCGACACCTTGAATTCTGCGGCGATGTTGAGAAGCGTCTCGGCACGGGGCAGGCGGGTCGAGGCCCCGGATAGCAGTTGCGAGAGCGCCGAACGGTCGATGCCGACGGCGGTCGCGAAGGCCGACTGGTTCAGATCCGAGCGTGTCAAGAGCAATTTCAGACGTTCCCGAAAGATCGTCGACAGATCCCGCTTGTCCATCATGCTGCTCCTGTACCAGGGAGGAAAAATTTGCGCCGTGGCCGATCTGATCGCGGCTCAGGCGTAAATGAATCCCCAATTCTGTTTACAATGTATAACATATGCAGCCAAAAATGCGCATTCGCAACAGTTTGTGCGCTTTGTCGCGTTGATGCAACCGCGGGCTCCTGACACAATGTTGTCAGGAATCAAACTGGTTCCGGCGACTGGAGGGCAGTGGTCGATAGCATGACTGGCATGAACAAGAGACGCAGCAGCACACCGGCCGTGGAATGGCCGACCGTATTCCTCACACTCTTCTGCTATGGCGCCTGGCTCGCCACCGGCTTCCTGCTCTGGCCGACCCATCCGCTGGTTGCCCTCGTCGCCCTGGGCTTCATATTGGCCCTGCAATCCTCGCTCATGCACGAAGTTTCGCATGGTCACCCGACCCGCAACGCCAGGATCAACGAAGCCTTCATCTTTCTTCCGATCGGCTTTGTCTGGCCGTTCCGCCGCTTCAAAACGATCCATCTTCGCCATCATGCCGACGAGCGGCTGACCGATCCGCTGGACGATCCGGAAAGCTACTACAAGGCGCTTTGGATGCATGAGGAACTGCCGCCGGCGATGAAGTTCCTGCTCAAGCTCAACAACACCATGATCGGCCGCTTCATTCTCGGCCCGTGGCTGTCGTCGATCGGCTTCTTCATCGATGACGCCAGGCAAATGGCCGCCGGCGACAAGGTGATCCGCAGGGCCTGGCTGCTGCATGCCATCGGCGTTGCCGTCGTGGTGCCGATCGTGACGTTCGGCTTCGGCATCCCGCTCTGGCTCTACATTCTGGTGCCGGTTTGGCTTGGCCAGTCGCTGATCTCCGTCCGCACCTATGCCGAGCATCAGTGGTCGGAGCACCCGGAGGGCCGCACGATCATCGTCGAGCGGTCGCCGCTGTCGTTCCTGTTCCTTAACAACAACCTGCATCTGGTGCACCACAAGAGCCCGACGGTCGCCTGGTACAGACTGCCGAAGATGTTTCGCGATCGCCGCGAGGAATGGCTGCGGATGAACAACGGCTATGTCTATCCGAATTATTTCGCGTTGCTCAAATCCTTTGCCTTCAAGGCCAAGGAGCCGGTGGTGCATCCGGTGCTGCGCCGCGCGCCGGAACCCGGCCGCGCCTTCAAGCCGCGCATCAGGGCGCGCAATGTGAGCGGCCTTGGAACGGCTCCGGTGCCGGCGGAGCCGCCCAAGGAGTGATCGCGAGTTTCCGCGACCGCTTTTCCGCCGCGGGCCGCAGGCGCCGATGGGCCGCCTGTTTTTGAAAGCTTTTCGTCATGAGTAAGTTGGTTGCGGCCTTGCCGATGTATGACTGGCCCGAGGTGCGTGGCGAAATCGACGCGCAATGGATGCGGCTCCGCGATGCCTTCCGGCAGAGGGGCATCGATGCGCCGGAGATAATGGCGCGCAGCAACCGCGACCTGCCGCCGGTGCCGGGCGGCATCCGCGACGGCGCCGGAAAGCTGATTGCACCCGACCCGGCGACATTGCCCCCGGACGAGTTCGATTTTCACCAGCTTTGGCTGAGCCCGGCGCTGCTTTTCGGGCAGACCTGCTGGGGGCCGATGGAACTCGGCCTGGCCGAGCACGTGCAAGTGATTGCCCAGCCTAACTATGATGCTTTCGAGGGCGGGCAGGGCGAGCTCTATTCCAGCGCGCTGGTGATGCTTGGCGAAGGCGGGCCGTCGGTTGCCTCGCCCGAGGATGGCAAGGCCGTCATTCCCATCGATCTCATGCGCGGCAAGCGCTTCATTTTCAACAACCCGGATTCGATGTCCGGGCTGCTGGGGCTGACGCATGACCTGGAGGCGATCGGCGAAAGTCTCGACATCTTCGCATCGCGCAGTGAAAGCGGCGGCCACCGGTCGTCGATCGTCGCCGTAGCCGAGGGCCGGGCCGATATCGCCGCCATCGATTGCCAGAGCTGGGCATTGGCGCAGCGTTTCGAACCGGCGGCGCGGCGTGTGAAGGTCGTCGGCTGGACGACAAGGCGGAAGGGCTTGCCTTTCATCACCGCAAGCACAACGCCGGCGGATGTCATTGCGTCCATGCGCGAGGCTGTCGCCTCGGTCGGCTAAAGCGCGTCGCGATCTTTCAGATTTGCTCTGTGCGCTTTACGTTTCCGATTTTACGCATGTCTTTGTCCCGAAACCGGTTGCCACTTTCAGGAGACATGCTTTAATACGGCTCAACTGCCGAGCAGTCGCTCGTCCAGCGGATAGGCCGAAAGCTTTTCATTGCCGGTTTCGGTGATCAGGATCTGATCCTCGATCTTGACGCCTTCGTGCCCGCCCAGCCGGCCGATATAGCTTTCCACACACAGCACCATGCCCGGCTCAAGCACGCCGTCGGGCGTGTCGTCAGTCCAATCGCTGGCATGCGGCAAGGTCGGGTATTCGTCAGCCAGTCCGACGCCGTGATAGAGCACGCCGTAGCGCGTCGGGAAACAGTCTCCGGGCGGGACCGCCGAACGCTCGACGAGATCGCGGAAGGAGATGCCCGGCCGCATCAGGTCGGTGTTATGGGCGATCTGGTCGGCGGAAATGCGGAACAGGTCGCGCTGCTCGTTCGACGGCCTGCCGTTGCCGCAGAGCCAGGTGCGCGAGAGGTCGGCGCAGAAGCCGTAAGGGCCGATGAGGTCGGTGTCGAAGGCGACGAGGTCGCCGTCCTCGACGATGCGCGACGAGCATTCCTGGAACCAGGGATTGGTGCGCGGGCCGGACGACAGAAGCCGCGTCTCGATCCATTCGCCGCCGCGCGCGATGTTGCCGCGATGCAGTTCCGCCCACAGCTCGTTCTCGGAAATGCCCGGCTTCAGCGCCGCTTGCATCTCGCCCATCGCCGCCTCGCAGGCGACGATGGCGCGGCGCATGGCAAGGATCTCGTCAGGCGACTTTATCAGGCGCGCATTCTCCATCACCGCCTCGCCATTGCCGACCGTGATGCCCCGGCGGGCAAGCTCCTCGACACCTTCCGCATTGATGTGGTCGATGGCGATGCGCCGGTTGCCGCCACCGTGCTCGGCAACGAGCTCGGCGATGCCGGCGGCCCAGCGGCGGACCTTCCGATCGGTCAACTCGCCGCTATAGAGATACATCCACGACACTGCCGGCCGCACCTCGTCGACGACGCCGGCATGGTCGGACAGGTGCTCGCAGGAGAAATAGTCGAACAGCACCACCGGGCCTTCGGTGGCGACGAAACAGTGGCGGGTCGGGTTGTGCGCGACCCAGGGCTGCATGTTGGTCGAATCGGTCGCGTAGCGGATGTTGACCGGGTCGTAGAGGAGTGCGCCGGCATGGCCGCGGCGCTTGAGCTCGGTGCGGATACGCTCGAGCCGGTATTGCCGCATGGCCGGCAAGTCGGGAGCGGCGATGCCTGCCGCCGCCCATTCGGCTTCGGCTATCGCGCCGTAGCCCAGCACGTGCTGGTTCAGCGCGGCAGCCTTGTCGCGGGAAGCTTCGCGCAGCGCTTCGACCGAGCCCGGTTCGAACGGCATGATCTTGCGGTGGCGGCCGAAGCGTAGTTTGTCCATGCGGTTCCCCGACGCTATTGCGTCGTCATCTTGTGCAATCTCGTTATGGTCACCTGGCGTGGCAAGCCTCCGGAGAGCTGCGGCACCACGATACGCCGATGGAGGGTGTCCATCACATAGCCGGCCTTGGTGATCCTGTCGAAAATGACCGAAGCAGGCTCTTCGTCGTCCGCTAGGACAAGCATAGCAGGCTCGCGGATCGACTTGGCGAAATCGGGGATCTCGTCGTCGAGCACGACGAGATCGGGATCGACCAGGCGGAGATTGCCGATCCAGAACCAGCTCGAGACCACTGTGCCGACCGGCCCGTCGGCCGTCAGCTGACGATGGAGCGAAGCATAGTCCATCCGTACGATGCTGCCGCGGTTGTCGCCACCATGGACGTGCATGTACCAGCTTACCGGCATCACCAGGATGGCGATCACGGCGCCGACGAAGACGATCGTGGCTTGCGTCTTTCTGCCTCTTTCCCCCATGGCGTCGAGGCGCATGGCCAGGGCAGCCGGCAGAAGCACGAACACGGGAAGCATCCAGCGATCGCGAAACTGGGTGATCCCTCCTGCGAGCACCACCACGAGCGTGATCAACAAGGCGAAGGCAATCGCTCGCCAGACCAGCTTTTCCGGCCACGATGCCGTCTCGGGCGATGGTGCGGATTTCTTGCGCGCCAGGAAGAACGCGACGGCAAAGACCGAGATCGGCAGCCCGGCGAAGTTCAAAATAGCCTTACCCAAGCCAAGGATGCCGCGAGACAACGTCTTTGCCGCGCTGCCGCCCTCGCCGATGCCAAAACCCTCGCCGTGCGCCAGCAGGTCTCCCAGATGCGTGAGGCTCCAATAAAATGTCGGCAGGCAGGCAAGGATGGCCACAACCACGCTGATCAGGAAACGACGGTCGAAGATCGCCTCACGCGTCTCGCGAAGCGACAGCGCCGCAAGGAACAGCGCGGCTAGAAAGATCACCATATTGTATTTCGACAGCATTGCCGCAGCAGCCGCCAGGCCGAGCAGCACATAGGCGGCTGTCGACCGCCGCTTCTGCAGCTCGACCACCGCCAGGAGCAGCAGCGACGAAAAGCAAAAAATCGCGGCGGAGTGGGTGAGGGCATGCTGCATCTCCCACACGATCTGCGGAAAAAGCAGCAGGCCGAACATGGCGGCGGCGGCGGCGCGGTTCGAGTAGCCGACGCGGCGCACCGCGGCGAAGCAGGCGGCCAATCCGCCGGCCAGCAGGGCGTATTTGACGATCTTGAGCGCGAGGATGTTGGTTCCGACCAAAGACGCGGTGAGAATGCCGAGCCAAGTGTATAAGGGTGGCTGCGAGCTGCCATAGCCGGCCGTGAGGAACTGCATCGCCATCAACTGTTCGGCGTCGTCGACGCCGACGCCGGTGCCCACGAAGTGGGACAAGAGCGTCATCGCCGCGATCTGGACAAGGCAGTATATGAGCGCAAAGGCGATCGCGGCGCTGAAAGGGCCGGCTCGTTCATCGCAGAGCCAGTCGGTCCATTTCTCTAGCTGCCGCAAAGGGGTCGTCTTCTCATCTGATGCGCCGGTGGCCGGTTGTTATAGCCGGCCACCAACGCGATCCGAAAGCGGGAATGGCCCTTATGTGCGCATCTTTTCGCCGCTCGGGTCGAAGGGCGGCTCGACATTGATGCGGGCCGGGCGGCGGTGCCCGAGGATCTCGATTTCGAACAGGCCGGCGCTTTCGTCTTCCGCGAGGGCCGCCGGAACATAGCCCTGCGCCATCGACTTCTGCACATAATGCGCATAGCCGCCCGACGTCACCCAGCCGACGACGCGCCACTCGCCATCTACGATGCCGCGCACGGCCGAAGCGCCCTCGGCGGCCTTGGAGCCGCGCACTTCCTTGCCTGTCGTGTCGAAGCGCGGCGCGCCATAGCCATGCGGCTTTTCCACCGTGCCGTAGTCCTTGCCGACCTTGGCCCAGATCGGCTCGTCGCCCATCACGTCGGCATCCGCAGCATCGACGATGAAGGAGACGCGGCGCAGCTTCGGCCCTTGCGCCTGCTCCTTGGCTGAAGCCTCGCGGCCGATGAAGTCGTTCTTCTCCAGCTTGATGAAGCGGTCCATCGAGCCTTCGAAGGGACCGTAGACCGGGCGCAGTTCGCGGAACCAGGTCGGAAAGTTCTTCTCCAGGCGCATCGACAGCAGCGCGCGCATGCCGAAATCGACGAGGCCGAATTCCTCGCCGGCTTCCTTGATCGCGTGATAGACGAGGCGCTGATAGGCCGGCGCCATCCAGATCTCGTAGCCGAGGTCGCCGGTATAGGTGATGCGGTTGAC
>NZ_RZSL01000357.1:0-6457 GCF_003997355.1 Mesorhizobium sp. M1E.F.Ca.ET.041.01.1.1
CTTGCGCAGGAACCGGCCGTCGCGGTTGCAGACGCAGTTGCGGTTCATGCGCACCGCAAAGGCGACGAGATCGGATTCGAGATCGGCGGGCTGGTCCGGAAAGGTGGCTATGGTGGCGAAGATGCCGGCGTTGCAGCGCTCCGTCAGGTCGCGCACGACGGCCATGAATAGCTTTTCCTTGTCACCATGGTGATTGTAGACGGTCTGGCGCGAAACGCCGGCCTCGGCCGCGATCAGGTCGATGTTGGCGCCGGCATAACCCTCCCGGCAGAAAACCGAAGCCGCGGCGTCGACCACCGATATGCGCTTGGCCTCATGGCTGCGTGGCGGGAAAGTGTCAGGAGAAACGCCGAGCTTCATCAAAATCTATATAGCGGTGATTGACGAATTGGACAAGCCTGTCTAAATTTGTGGACACAATAAAGGGAAATCCGCTCCCGAGAGAGACGAGTGAATTCGCTCTTGAGACGAATGAATTCGCTCTTGAGACGAACAAGTTCGCTCTTGGATGTCGGATTTCCGCGGGATGGAACGTCCTTGGGTAGACGCCGGACCTCGGCGGCAACCAGATCCGAAAGAAGCCCTATCATGAGTCCCAAATTCCTCCGCATCGCGGTCGTGCTCGGCTTGTTGTCCGCAATCGGACCGTTCGCCATCGATATGTATCTTCCCGCGCTGCCCTCGATCGGTGAGGATCTCAAGGCCGGCACCGCTGCCGTGCAGATGAGCCTCTTGATCTTCTTCCTGTCGATGGGTTTCGGCCAGATCGTCGTCGGACCAATCTCCGACATGGTCGGACGCAAGCTGCCGCTCTATGCCGGCCTTGCACTGTTCATGGTCGGCGGCGTCGGCTCGGCCACTGCGCCCAATATCGAGTGGCTGATCGCGTTCCGCTTCCTGCAGGGGCTCGGCGCCAGTGCTGGCATGGCCGTGCCGCGCGCCATCGTGCGCGACCTGCACACCGGCAACGAGGCGGCCAAGCTGATGTCGCTCTTGATGCTCGTCTTCTCGGTGTCGCCGATCCTGGCGCCGCTGACCGGCAGCCAGATCATCGAGAGTTTCGGCTGGCGCGCCGTGTTCTGGACGGTCACGGGTGCCGCGGCTTTAGCCACCATCCTGCTCGCCACCTCGCTGAACGAGACGCGGTCGGTCGAGGAGCGCGCCAACTCGTCCTTCGGCACGGCGCTGGCCGGCTACCGCTATCTGATGGGTGACCGCAACTTTCTCGGCCTGACGGCGATCGCCGGCTTCGGCATTGCGAGCTTCTTCGTCTACCTGTCGAGCTCGTCCTTCATCCTGATCGGCCATTACGGCCTGTCGCCGTCGGTCTACAGCGTGTTCTTCTCGATCAATGCGGTCGCCTTCATCGGCATGTCGCAGCTGACCGGAATGCTGGCCGATCGCTTTGGCTTGAAGCGGGTCGTCTGGGTGGCGGTCACCGGCTACGCCACGGTGATGGTGGCGCTGTTCGCGATCATGGCTTCGGGCGTCGACCGGCTCGACGTGATGGCGGCGCTGCTCTTCGTCGGCTACGGCTTCCTCGGCCTGGTCATCCCGACCACCTCGGTGCTGGCGATGGAAGAGCATGGCGAGATCGCCGGCACCGCCTCGGCGCTGATGGGCACGCTGCACTTCGCCATCGGCGCGCTGGCGATGGGCGTCGCCGGCATCTTCTTCGACGGCACGCCGCTGCCCATGGTTGCCGGCATCACGCTTTGCGCGGTGATCTCGTTCAGCCTAGCCAAGCTTACACTCGGCCGAGCGCGCGAAGCGGTCGAAGCGCCCGCGGAGTAAGAGAACCCACAAAAGATCGAAAAAGGCCGGGCTTGCCCGGCCTTTTTCACGTCGATGACAATCCGGCCACGTCGAGGGCAGGATGGCGCATGCGCGCCGGACGAGCCTTGGCCGTTCGGTCGAGTTCGGATGAAAGCAAAGAGGGGGGAAGGTGGAGGTTTCTGTTGCCAGGTACCTCCGAACCCCGCCTAGAAGTGCGAACCTCTAGGGCTTGATTCGAAGCGTTCGCACTGCATTAAGCAGCGAGACGAGCTTCCGCATAGTTGTCGTTGGCAACTATAAGTTTAGCCCGATGACGGTGGTACAATGCCGGGCAAAAGTACGATCTTTACACCTTCGTCGATCCTATTTCGCCCCCAGCAAAAGCCGCTCCGTCGACCAGAGCGGTTTTTGGTGGAGGCGCCGGGTACCGCCCCCGGGTCCGAACGGCTTATTTCATCGCCTGTTTATCGCCATAGTCGGTCAAGCCGACGAAAAGAATATAGGGACCGATCATGGAAAATGGAAGGCCAAACCGGCACTTGTCCCCGGCGCCAAACTCGACAGCCGAGGGTTGACTTGCGCGCTTACTCAATCGAAGCTCCGCCGGCGATGAGGAATCTCTGACCTAGCGCACAGCTTGCGCGGCGCGCCACAAGCCTCATTGACCGGATCCGTGGCGCCGACGAGGGGAAGTTTGATGGCCGACTATCTTGCGGATGTGAAGAAATACGATGCCGGCGTTAGCGCCGACGCGGTCGAGAAGATCGTCAAGCATCTGGGCATCGCACTCAGGAACCGCGATTCCGCGCTGGTGTCCTGCACCGACCCGAAGGAACTCGAGCGCGTTCGGGAGAACTGGGTCGGCAAGAAGCTCGGCATCGCCGATGCCGCCAAGGCCGACGCCTCGATCGAGAAAGTCTGCAAGGCGATGGCCGCCGACAACACCAAGAGCCGCGTGACCTTCTACTACCTGGTGGCGAAGGATCTGGGCAAGCTGGGTTCTCTCTGAGCGTGGCCGTCGGTAGCCGGCACGCCGTCGTGTCGGCGCGCCCTGGATTCTCCGGCGCACGATCCACATTTGTGACGGGCTTTACGGTGTTCGACCGACGGCCAGTCGGTTATGATCATCTGTCATCCGAATCGAGGCGGAGCCGATGCGCCAATATCTCGACCTGTTGAAGCATGTGCTGGAAAACGGCGCCGACCGTGGCGACCGCACCGGCACCGGCACGCGCTCGGTGTTCGGCTACCAGATGCGCTTCGACCTTTCGCGCGGTTTCCCGGTCACCACCACCAAGAAGCTGCACCTGAAGTCGATCATCCACGAGCTTCTGTGGTTCCTGGCCGGCGACACCAACATCAAATATCTCAACGACAACGGCGTCACCATCTGGGACGAATGGGCCGACGAGAACGGTGACCTGGGGCCTGTCTACGGCAAGCAGTGGCGCTCCTGGCCGGACGGGCATGGCGGCGGGATCGACCAGATCGCGGGCCTTCTCAAGGAGATACGCAAGAATCCCAATTCGCGCCGGCTGATCGTCTCGGCCTGGAACCCGGCCGAGGTGGAGGCGATGGCGCTGCCGCCCTGCCACTGCCTGTTCCAGTTCTACGTCTCGGAGGGCCGGCTCTCCTGCCAGCTCTACCAGCGCTCGGCCGACATCTTCCTCGGCGTGCCGTTCAACATCGCTTCCTACGCCTTGCTGACCATGATGGTGGCGCAGGTCACCGGGCTGAAGCCCGGCGACTTCGTCCACACGCTCGGCGACGCGCATCTTTATTCGAACCATTTCGAGCAGGCGCGCGAGCAGATGCGGCGCACGCCGAAACCGCTGCCGACGATGTGGATCAATCCGGAGGTGAAGGATCTCTTCGCCTTCCGCTTCGAGGATTTCCGCCTCGAGAACTATTTTGCCGACGCCAGCATCAAGGCGCCTATTGCAGTGTAGGGGCCTCACCCCCGCACCACGCGGGGCGCGCCAGCATCAATCGATCCCGACCATGACGTCGGACGCTTTGATCACCGCGTAGGCCTGCTTGCCTTTTTCGAGCGCGAGGTCCGCAACCGCTTCATTGGTGATCGAAGCGGTGACGATGGCGCCGCCGCCGATGTCGATCCTGATATGCGAGGTGGTCGCTCCCTTGACGATCTCGGTGACCTTGCCCTTCAGGATATTGCGGGCGCTGATCTTCATGTGCCTCTCCTTCGCTGTATCGAATGGGCTTCATCGTAGGCTGGGAGGATCCCGCCTAACAATGGTCCCGAGGCTAAAAAGCCTTCCATTGTTATGTTCATCTGGATATATCGGTCAAAGGCATTGAGCTGAACGGACTTTCAACAGGGAGGTTTCATGACGGGCAAGGGCTTTGGCTTGAAGGCGTTCGCCATCGGCGGACTGGCGGCAGCGTTGATGGCGGCCGTGCCGGCGGCCCGTGCCGACGACAAGGTGGTCGTGTTCGCCGCGGCGAGCCTCAAGGACGCGCTCGATGCGGCCAACAAGGCCTGCGAGCCGGAGGTCGGCGAAGCGGCGACCATTTCCTATGCGGCAAGCTCGGCGCTGGCCAAGCAGATCGAAGGCGGCGCGCCTGCCGATGTCTTCATCTCGGCCGACCTCGACTGGATGAAATATCTTTCCGACAAGAAGCTGACCAAACCGGACACCGAAGTGAAGCTGCTCGGCAACCAGATCGTGCTGGTGGCGCCGAAGGACTCCAAGGTCGAGGCGAAGGTCGAGAAAGGCTTCGATCTCGCCAAGCTCATCGGCGACAGCAGGCTCGCAATGGGTGACGTCAAGGCTGTGCCGGCCGGCAAATACGGCAAGGCGGCGCTGGAATCGCTGGGCGTCTGGTCCTCGATCGAAGGCAAGGTCGCGCAAGCCGAGAACGTGCGCGCCGCGCTGAAGCTGGTGTCGACGGGCGAGGCCGCGCTCGGCATCGTCTACGCCACCGACGCGCATGCCGATAAGGGCGTGAAGGTTGTCGGAACCTTCCCCGAGGATTCGCATCCGCCGATCATCTACCCGATTGCCCAGACGGCGGATTCGAAGGACAAGGATACGGCTGCCTTCCTGAAGTGCGTCGAGTCGGCCAAGGCTGCCGCGCTCTTCAAGGAACAGGGGTTTACGGTGCTCGCTGCGAGCAACTGAGAGAGACCTTACACCGCATATGAGTTGGCTGCTGGACCTCACTCCCGACGAATGGAATGCGGTCCGGCTGTCGATCAAGGTGGCAACGGTGGCGATGCTCGCCAGCCTGCCGCCCGGCGTCCTGATCGCGCTGCTGCTCGCCCGCGGGCGGTTCTGGGGCAAGACCTTGCTCAACGGGCTGGTGCATCTGCCGCTGATCCTGCCGCCGGTGGTGACCGGCTATCTGCTGCTGCTGACGTTCGGCAAGCGTGGCCCCGCCGGCGCCTTCCTTGCCGAGCATTTCGGCATCGTCTTTTCGTTCCGCTGGACGGGTGCGGCACTCGCCTGCGGAGTGATGGGCTTTCCGCTGATGGTACGGGCGATCCGGCTGTCGATCGAGGCGGTCGACCGCAAGATGGAGGCAGCCGCCGGCACGCTCGGCGCCAATCCGCCCTGGGTCTTCGCCACCATCACGCTGCCGCTGATCCTGCCCGGGCTGATCGCCGGCGCGATCCTCTCCTTCGCCAAGGCGATGGGCGAGTTCGGCGCCACGATCACCTTCGTCTCCAACATCCCCAACGAGACGCAGACGCTGCCCTCGGCGATCTATACCTTCACGCAGGTGCCGGGCGGCGATGCCGGGGCGCTGAGACTGACGCTGATCTCGATCGTCATCTCCATGGTGGCGCTGGTGGCCTCCGAGGTCCTTGCGCGGCGCGTCGGCCGGCGGATGGACATCGAATGACGCTCTCGGTCGACATCAGCCATCGCCTCGGCGATTTCGCGCTCGAAGCGGATTTCGAAAGCGCCGGCCGGCTCACGGCGCTGTTCGGGCCGTCGGGCTCCGGCAAGTCGACGCTGATCAACCTGGTCGCCGGGCTGATCCGGCCGCAGAAGGGGCGCATCGCGGTCGACGGCCGCGTGCTGATCGATACCGCCGCCGGCATGTTCGTGCCGATGCACAAGCGGCGGATCGGCATGGTTTTTCAGGATGCGCGGCTCTTCCCGCATATGAGCGTCGCCGGCAATCTGCGCTACGGACGCTGGTTCACGCCGCCTGCCGAGCGCTACGCCAATATCGATGCGGTGGTCGACCTGCTCGGCATCGGCCATCTGCTCGACCGGCGGCCGGCGAAACTTTCGGGCGGCGAAAAGCAGCGGGTGGCGATCGGCCGTGCCCTGCTTGCCAGCCCGAAGCTCTTATTGATGGACGAACCGCTCGCCTCGCTCGACGAAGCGCGCAAATCCGAAATCCTGCCCTATATCGAGCGGCTGCGCGACGAGACGAAGATCCCGATCGTCTATGTCAGCCATTCCGTCGCCGAGGTGGCGAGGCTGGCGAGCGACGTGGTGGTGCTTTCGCAAGGCAAGGTTGCCGCCTTCGGCCCGGCCGAGGCGATCATGCAGCGGCTGGATCTTTTGCCGGCGGAGGAACGGGGCGAGGGCGGCGCGGTGCTCGACACCAGGGTGCTGCGTCACGACGAGGCTTTCGGCATGACGGTGTTGGGCTCGCCGGCCGGCGACATCCGCATACCGCGCATTGCACGGCCGGTGGG
>NZ_RZSL01000358.1:0-6437 GCF_003997355.1 Mesorhizobium sp. M1E.F.Ca.ET.041.01.1.1
GAGGCGGCGCCCGAAGTCAGGAAAATTCAGGCCGGGTGACCGACGGCAGGCGCCGCGCGGCGCTTGCGGCCCTCCTGCAACTGCCACAGCGAATGCGCCGCCAGCGTCACGATCAGGATCGTGCCGCCGATCAGGCTGTTGCGTGTCGGCGTCTCGGCAAAGACCAGCCAGACCCAGATCGGCGCCAGCACGGTCTCGAGCAGATAGAACATCGCCACCTCCGGCCCAGAGATGTATTTCGGTCCATTGGCGAGGCAGAAGAACGAGATCGGCATGATTACGGCGCCGTTGAAGATGATCCACCATGGCTGGTTGACGTGAAACCCTTCGCCCGAGACCATGAACAAGGCGACCGCCAGAGGCAGGATGACGCCGACGAGCGCCGTGAAGCCCATGTCCTTGCCGCTGGCGCGCGAGATGGTGATGGCCAAAGCGACGAAGAAAGCCGAGCAGAGCGCCATGAAATCGCCGAACAGATGACCCGTGCCGACCGAGCCGCCGACGATGATCAGTACGCCCAGGATCATCGCCAGCATCGCGACCACAGTTCCGAGCCGGGGTCTTTCCTTGAGAAAAAGCCACGATAGCAGCGCCGCGAACACGGTGTTGAAGGCGAGGATGAACACCAGGTCGGCTGTCGAGGTGTGGTAGACGGCGGTGACGAAGGTTATCCCGGTCAGGCCGTAGCAAAAGGCCACGGCAAGTCCCGACCAGCCGGGAATGAGTTGCGGCGCATTGGCGCGCATCGCACGCCAGACGGCCCAGATTATCAAGGCGGCAATGAGTGTCGTGCCGGTGCGCAGCATCATGATGGTCCAGGGGCTGCCGTCGGCCAACCGGATCAGTGGAATGTCGACGGTAAGCGTCAATCCGCCGATGGCAGTGATCAGCAGGCCCTTCTGGTGGTCGTGGTGGGAAGACATGATAAGTCTCGCAATGATTTGCAGACGGCTGGCTTGATGGCGCACGCTTACAGCGAGCGGCGGAACCACCAGCTTCCTGGCTCTTGAAACAGTTTAAGGTCGGGCTTTGGAAAAAATGGTCAGCGACTGACCGCTTCGTGGTCGTAGCGTTCCCAGCCCTTCGGGCCGAGATGCTCCTGCGGCATGAAACGCATCTTATAGCTCATCTTGCGCGAGCCGTTGACCCAGTAGCCGAGATAGACGTGGGGCAGTCCCATCGCCTTGGCGCGGGCGATGTGGTCGAGGATCATGAAGGTGCCGAGCGAGCGGTCCTCGAAATCGGGATTGAAGTAGGAATAGACCATCGACAGGCCGTCGGCCATCTTGTCGGTCAGCGCCACGGCGATCAGCTCGCCCTGGCCCTTGCCGGTGATGAAGGTGTCGGGGCCGCGGCGCCGGTATTCGATGATCTTGGTGTCGACATGCGTGTCCTCGACCATCATGGCATAGTCGAGCACCGTCATGTCGGACATCCCGCCGCGCCGGTGCCGGGCGTCGAGATAGGCGCGGAACAGGGAATATTGCTCGGTCGAGGGCTGCGCGTCGTGCATGGCGCCGATCAGATCGGCATTGCGCTGGATGACGCGGCGCATGTTGCGGCTGGTGGTGAACTCCTGCGCAAGGATGCGCACCGACACACAGGCGCGGCAGGATTCGCAGGCGGGCCTGTAGGCGATGTTCTGGGAGCGCCTGAAGCCGCCTTGGGTCAAGAGGTCATTCATCTCGGGCGCCTTGTCGCCGACAAGGTGCGTGAACACCTTGCGCTCGAACTGGCCCTCCAGATAGGGGCATGGCGATGGCGCGGTCAGGAAGAACTGCGGCGACTGGGTCGGATGCTGCGTCATCTAATCTTGGAAACGCTCCTGCGAATCGCTCTACCTTTGGCCCGGCCGGCGAAAAATTCAACAGGATTGTGCGGCCGCGGCCGGCCTAGCCTGTTCATATTTTAGCACAACCGGCGCGGCGATGGCGGCCGCAGGCACCGTCAGATGTCGGTGCGGGTGACGACCGTGCCGAGAAGCAGGTCATGCAGCGTGCGCTTGCGATCGGAAAACAGCGTGACCAACAGCACCAGCGGCGTCAGGATGACGTTGGCGGCCCAGAACAGCACCGAATGCACGACCGCGGTCAGGCCGTCGATGCGGGTGCCGTCGAGCTTGTCGAGCCGGATGCCCATGATCTTCATACCGGTCGTCGCCTGGTCACGGCTGCCCAGCGTGTTCCAGATGTAGAGGATGGCAACTGCCGGCACCAGGACGGAAAACAGCGCCCAGCCCAGGCCGAAGGTCAAAAGCCCAAGCACGGCGACCAGTATCGCGAAGGGGATGGTGAGCAGCGCAACGATGAAATAGTCGAGGATGAAGGCGAAGACGCGCCTGGTCCGCACGCCGCGATAGGCGCGCGTGTCCTCGAACCTCGTTGTGATGATCTCGCCGTCAAGCACGCGCGTGTTCATGTCCTTTCCTCATAAGGGCATTCGATGCCCGCCATCTCAGATGGTGAGGGCAGCGCCGAATTCAAGGAACGGATTTGGGCTTGGCCGGCCCGGGGTCTAGTCTAAAGCGCGTCGCGCTGAAACGGATTCAAGCGACGCGCTTTAGGTCCTTGTTTTGATGAATGTCGTTTTCCCAAAACGCTGCACACTTTTGGGCGACATGCATTAGAAGACGCCCGGCAAGAGCCGGTAGCGGACCTTGTTGAGATACTCGCTATACTCCGGCGTCATGGCAAGAAGGCGTTCTTCGCGCAGGATGCGGTGAATCTGGAACACACTGATGATGGCGTAGACGGTGAAATTGTAGATCGAGAAATTCGACAGCAGGAACACGACGTGTCCCATAAGGTAGCCGGCGTAAATCGGGTGCCTGACAAATCTGTAGGCGCCGTCGGTCACGACGCCCCGGTTGGCGGGCAGAATGGCGAAGGAGCGGCCGAGCGATATCTTTCCCCAGATGGACATCCACAGCGACAGGAACTGCACCGGTGCGGCGATCGCGAGCGGAATGATCGCGACGCCTTGCTCGAACGAGATGAGGCCGGCGCCGAAAGTGGCCGTCACCGAGATGACCACGGTGAACGGGTTCCAGTCGCGAACGATCGGGCGGCGCGCGAGGAGCAGCCAGATGAGGGTGAGGGTTTCGGAAATCGTCAACAGCAGGACGTTGAGCCGAGCCGGGTCGATGATGAGCTGGGACACGCCGCGATAAACGAACAGCGACATCACAGCCAGCGCGAAGAAGCGGAAGAAGCCCTCGCGCAAGTCCGTCAAGACTTCGCTCGCCCGTGGCCCGGAGAGGAATCCCGTTCCTTCGCCAGACAGGGCGATGCTTTTCAGAATGGTCAAGTCGTCGATCCCCGGCGGTCCCCTCGTATGAGACCATTGCACGCAAGCCCTTGCCGCGAGGTTAAGCTTTTGAGCGGCTTTGGTTGTATGCGGTGGAATCTCTCGAGTCCCCGGCGAATGGCGTGTTGGCAGTTGAACATCACGCTCTTCCCAGTTTAGCCTGCTGCGGCGCACAAAGAGGTTGGGAAATGGACTACGACATGCTCGTGATAGGCAGCGGTCCCTCGGGGCGCCGCGCCGCGGTACAGTCGGCCAAACTTGGCAAATCGGTTCTGGTGGTCGACAGGGGCCGCCGCCTCGGTGGCGTCTCGGTGCACACCGGCACCATCCCATCGAAAACACTGCGCGAGACGGTCCTCAACCTCTCCGGCTGGCGCGAGCGCGGCTTCTACGGGCGCGGCTACCGCGTCAAGCAGGACATCTCGGTCACCGACCTTGTCGAGCGCTTGCACAAGACGCTCGACCATGAGGTCGAGGTGTTGCAGCACCAGTTCATGCGCAATACGGTCAAGAGCGCGCGCGCCGCGGTGAAATTCCTCGGCCCCAACCGGGTCAGCCTGACGGCGGACAACGGTGACTACAGCGAAGTCGGCTTCGCCAACGCGCTGATCGCCGTGGGCACCAGGCCGCACCGTCCGGGCGACGTGCCCTTCGACAAGAAGCGCATCTTCGACAGCGACGAGATGCTGGAACTCCACCATCTGCCGCGCACGCTGACGGTGATCGGCGCCGGCGTCATCGGCGTCGAGTATGCGACCATCTTCTCGGCGCTCGACGTGCCGGTGACGCTGGTCGAGCCGCGCAACACGATCCTCGATTTCATCGACCGCGAGATCGTCGACGACTTCATCCACCAGATGCGCGACCGTGGCATGACCATTCGCCTCGGCAGCACGGTCAAGGAAATCGCTTCGAAGCCGGATCATGCCGAGGTGACGCTGGCCGACGGCCGCACCATCCGCTCCGAGATCGTGCTCTATGCCGCCGGCCGCACCGGCAACGTCGCCAGCCTCGGCCTGGAGATGGTCGGCATCGAAGCCGATGGGAGAGGCCGTATCAAGGTGAATCCGCAAACGTTCCAGACCAGCGCGCAGAACATCTATGCCGCCGGCGACGTCATCGGTTTCCCAAGCCTTGCCTCCACCTCGATGGAGCAGGGCAGGGTGGCGGCCTGTCACGCTTTCGGCGTCACCCTGCCGCCGCCGCCGGAAACCTTTCCCTATGGCATCTATGCGGTGCCGGAGATCTCCACCGTCGGCCAGTCGGAGGAGCAGGTGCGCGAGAGCGGGATCGCCTATGAGGTCGGCGTGGCACGCTTCCGGGAAACCTCGCGCGGCCACATCATGGGCGTCAACTCAGGCTTCCTGAAGCTCCTCTTTTCGGTCGAGACGCGACGGCTGCTCGGCGCCCACATTGTCGGCGAGGGCGCCACCGAGCTCATCCACATCGGCCAGGCGGTGATCAATCTCGGCGGTACCGTGGACTTCTTCGTCAACAACACCTTCAACTATCCGACGCTGGCCGAAGCCTACAAGATCGCGGGCCTGGATGCCTGGAACAGGATGGGGCAGGGATAGACACTGGACAAAGCTCCTTGCCAGGAGCGACGTTCCAGTCAGGCGACTGGTGTGGCCCCCGCAAGCCACTGCCGCACGATCGCTGCATCCGCGTCGCCGAATTCGTGACCTGCGGCGACGATGCGCGCATCGACCTCGGCGCCGCGCTGGCTGAACAGCGTCACCAGGGCGGGCGCGAAGGGTCCGTAGGTCTGGTCCGCCGCGCCGGCGATGATCAGCACCCGCGTTCTGGCAAGGTCGGGCGCAGGGGTGTCATCGAGTACCGGCATCGCCCTGAGAAGCGCGGCCTGCCCAACGAGGCCCGGATGGAGCAGCATCAGCGTGGAAACCAGATTGGCGCCGTTCGAATAGCCGAGGAAGGTTGCGCGCTGAAGGTCGAGCCCATGGCGCTTCGCGACTTCGGTTGCGAATTGAGCGAAAGCGGCCGTCTCCGCGCGGATGCTCGATTGCTCGAAACTGGTCGGCGTGATTCGCTCGAACCAGCGGAAACCGTCCTCTTGGGCGATGCGGCCGCGCGCCGCGACAAGCACCGCGCGCGGCGCGATTTGCCTCGCCAATGGCACCATCGTCGTTTCGTCCACGCCCGATCCATGCAGCACGAAGAGGCATTCGCCGCTCGCGGCTGCCGGTCTGATCAAGCGATAGGGGAAAGGCAGATCACGGTGCAGCTCGCTGTTTTTGCTCGCATGTTCGGACATGATCACATCCTTTTGATTCTATGGTGATTTCGCTGATTTGCCGGCTTCAAAACGGAATGTTTTCAAGCTCCGCGAAAGTTGATTGAACCGGGCGCATTTCAGACCGTTTCTGCGCCGATACACTCCCCGATGGGAGGAATCGAAGCGGTGCGTCGGGGGTCGCATTGCTGGACATGAAACACCAGCTCTGAGGCCTTTTGTCGATGACCATCCCGGTTTCTCAACGCGACACGCGTATCAATGATCGCATTACGCGTATCAATGATCGCGACACGCGTATCAACGGTCGCGACACGCGTATCGATGTGCTGCGCGCGCTCGCCTTGCTCACCATTTTCGTCGACCATGTGCCTGGCACCGTCTTCGAAAGCCTGACCTACAAGAATCTCGGCTTTTCCGATGCGGCCGAGGCCTTCGTCCTGATCTCCGGCATCTCGGTGGCGCTTGCCTATGGCAGCAAGTTCAAGCCGGGCGGCAGATTGCTGGCGACGCTCAAGATGTGGCGGCGCGCCGGCGTGCTTTATGTCACCCACATCGTCATCACCATGGCGGTGATCGCCATGTTCTGCGCCGCGGCGGTATTTGCCCACAGGCCGGAGCTCTTGAAGATGATCAACATGGAGCCGCTGATGAAGAACACGCCGGAGGTGCTGCTCGGCATCGTCACGCTCGGCCATCAGCTCGGCTACAACAACATCCTGCCGGTCTATGCGGCGCTGCTTCTGGCGGCGCCGGCCTTCGTTCTGTTCGTCAGCTACAGGCCCGTGGCCGCACTGTTTGTGTCCGGGCTGCTGTGGCTTGTCGCCGGTATCTGGCAGATCGCGCCGCCGAACTATCCCGAGCCGGGTCTCTGGTT
>NZ_RZSL01000359.1:0-6403 GCF_003997355.1 Mesorhizobium sp. M1E.F.Ca.ET.041.01.1.1
TGTCGGTAGATGAGGCCTTCGGCGGCGGCGAGCCGAACAGCCCCTGCCCGGAGGCGCTGCCGCTCAGCCCCACGGCCAGCATCGACAAGCTCGACAGCGCGAGGACGAGGCGGCGCAGCACGGGACTACTCCGCCGAGGAGCCCGGCATGCATTCCAGCGCGCTGAGCGTCCAGTCGCTGGTCTTGGAGGTGATGTCGGCGATCTTCCACTTGCCGTCCACTTTCTTCAGAGACCACACCATTTCACGTTTGGAGTCATCGCCTTCCGAGAAAAGATTGAAGTTTGCCGTCACCTCAGCGGTGTCGCCATTGACGGCCTCGGTGAGCTTCAGCGTCTTCGACACGGTCTTCTGATCGAAATCCTGGGCGTCGAGGCCCGGGTCGAAATCGATGCAGGATACCTCGTCGGGCTTCTCCTTCTGCGCCTTGTCGTTGGCCTCAAACAGCTTGGTGACCGGCTCGGTGAAGCGGTCGCGGTATTTCGCGTCCGCCTCGAACCTCACCTCAGGCACATAGAAGAACTTCACGGCCTTGGAAGCCGGCCCGGCGAGTGCCGCGGCAGGCAAGGCGATCGACATGGCAGCGGCCAGCATTGTTGGTCTCATGCAGGATCTCCGGATGTTCGGCGCCGTGGTGGCAAGATCGCCACCACGCATCCTGCATATCGGCTTTTTCGCGCAGCATGAAGTCCTTGCGCTGCCCGTCTCAGGCTTCAAGCCAGACGTTCTGGAAGTCCATTTTGTAGGTCTGGTGCATTGCGTAGTTCTTCACCTTCTTGTTCATGTGGCAGTAGAGCTTCTGCCAGAACGGCTGGATGATGACGCCGGAGTCCTGCAGGATCTGCTCGACGTCCTTCATCACCTCCTTGCGCTTGGCGACGTCGATCTCCGATAGCGCCTGCTTGAGCTTGGCGTCGAAATCCGGATTGGAATAGGCCGTCTCATTCCAGGCCTCACCGCTGCGGTAGCCCAGTGCCAGCACCTGGACGCCGAGCGGGCGCATATACCAGATGGTTAGGGAATAAGGATATTTCGTCCAATCGTTCCAGAAGGTCGAGCCGGGCAGCACCGTGCGCTTCACCTTTATGCCGGCATCGCGCAACTGGCCGGCGATGGCGTCGCCGGTGTTCTTCTGCCACTCGTCCTCGACAGTGATCAGCTCGTGCTCGAAGTCGGCCTGTCCGGCATCCGCCATCAACTTCTTGGCGCCGGCCGCGTCCCGCTCCTTCTTTGGCAGCGGATAGTATTCCGGATGGATCGGGCTGACATGGTGGTTCTCGCCGACCGTGCCGCGCCCGGCATAGCCGAGCTGCATGACTTGGTTGTTGTCGACGGCCATCTGCAGCGCGTTGCGCACCCGCTGGTCGTCATAGGGCTTGTGGGTGATGTTGGTGCGGGCAACCAGCGTGGTCGCCGTCGCGACCTCCGATTTCACCAGATCCATCTTGTCGAGGGGGTCGATGAAGTCGGCCGGCGTTTCGAAATCGAGGTCGATCTCGCCGGAATCGAAGGCATTCAGCGTGGCGTTGAAGTCGGTGCCGTAGTCGATGAATTCGACCCCGTCGAGCAGCGCTTCGCCACCCCACCATTTGCCGTTCTCGCGGCGCTTGACGACCGCCTTCTGGCCGACGTCGTAAGACACCAGCTCGAAAGCTCCGGTGCCGATCGGCTTCTTGATCGGGTCGGCGCCATCTTTGTCGAAGTCGCGATGCACGACCAGCGCCGGATAGTCGGTAAAGCCCGGTATGATCGCGATATCGGCCTCGTTGAGCTTCAGCTTGACCGTATGGTCGTCGACCTTGGTGATGGCGCCATCCTTCGCCTTACCGGTCTTGGCATCGACCAGCGCGCCGACGCGTGCCGCCATGGAATTGCCGGAAGCCCCCTTCTCGCACCAGCGGTTCAGATTGAAGACCACGTCATCAGCGTTGAAGGCATCGCCATTGTTCCAGGTGACGCCCTTGCGCAGATGCAGCGTGTATTCGGTGGCATCGTCATTGACGTCCCAGCTCTCGAGCAGGACCGGCTCGAAAGTGAACTGGTGCGTGTAGCGCACGAGCGGCTCCAGCCAACTGCGGGTGACGTTTGCCATCTCCGTCCAGTCATAGGTGCGCGGATCCTTCTGCGCCTTGACCGACATCGAGACATGCAGCGTGCCGCCTTTCTTCGGTTCGTCGGCGAGCGCCTTGGTCGGCGCGGCAAGGCCGATCATTCCATAGGCGAAAGCCGTCGATGCACCGAAGGCGCTCGCCAGCGCCAGGAATTCGCGCCGGTCCACGCGGCCCGCGCGCACCTCGTCCGCCATCGCTTCGATGGCGGCGGGGACTCGATCGCTGTTGCTTCTGAAAATCGTCATTGTCTTTCTCCCATTGGTTCCGGCGGGTCTTCGCCCGTTCTCTGTCAACTAACGCTATCAGGCAGCTTTTCCTCGCGCCGCGCGATCAAATCCTTGAGACCTTCGGCGATGCCCTCGTCGAGCCTCGGCTCCTGATAGTCGGCAAGCATGTTGCGCGCCTTTTCCCGGCCGCGCGTATCATGATCCTTCGCGCCCTCGGCTGTCCATTGTTCGAAAGAGTTGAAGTCCATGATGGTCGGCATGAAGAAGGCCTTCTCGAAATGCTCGAGCGTGTGCTGCGTGCCGAGGAAATGGCCTTGCGGACCGACCTCGCGGATCGCCGCCATCGCTTCCTTGAAATCGTCGAACCGAACGCCGCCGGCATATTTGTACCAGCCGACGAGCTGCTCGCAGTCGGTGGCGAATTTCGAATAGCCGCAGGTGAGGCCGGCCTCCAGCCAACCGGCCGAGTGCCAGATGTAGTTGGCGCCGGCGAGGATCGCGGCATGCATCAGCATGTTCGCCTCGTAGCCGGCCTGGGCGTCGTTGAGCTTGGAGCCGACATGGAAGCCGGAGGTGCGCCACGGCAGTTTGTATTTCCTGGCCAGCGCGCCCATTAGATACATCATCTGCGCGGCTTCCGGCGTGCCGCCCATCGGAGCGCCGGTCTTCATGTCGACGGTGACCATGAACTGGCCGTAGATCTGCGGCGAGCCGGGGCGGATAAGCTGGGTGAAGGCCACCCCGGCAAGCGCCTCGGCATTGACCTGCGCGACCGCGCCGACGGCGGAGGCCGAGGTCGAGGCGCCGCACAGCGCGAAGGGCGCCAGGATCAGCGGCTGGTTGTGGCGCGCATAGACCCTCATCGCGTCGAGCATGGTGGCGTCCCACACCAGCGGCGAGTTGCAGTTGGTGATCGACACCAGCACCGGGTTGTCGCGCACGAACTCCTCGCCGAAGACGATGCCAGCCATCGCCATCGTGTCCTCGGCCCGCTCCTTCGACGTGACGATGCCCATGAACGGCTTGTCGGAGTGCTTCAGCGCCGAATGGATGATGTGGAGGTGGCGCTTCGGCACCGGGATTTCCATCGGCTCGCAGATGATCGAGCTCGACGAATGCAGTGCCGGCGCCATGTAGGCGAGCTTGTGGAAATTGTTGAGATCGGCAAGCGTGCCGTAGCGCCGCTTGTTGTCGAGGTCGCGCACGTAGGGCGCGCCATACATCGGCACGAAGATCGAGTTCTTGCCGCCGACGCGGACCGTGCGCTCGGGGTTGCGCGCGTTGAGGGTGAACTCCGGCGGAACCTTGGAGACGAGTTCCATCAGCAATGCGCGGTCGATACGGACGCGCGTCTCGGTCACATCGGCGCCAGCCGCCTTCCAAAGCGCGATCGCCTCGTCGTCGCGGAATTCGCAGCCCACCTCCTCGAGGATCTTGAGCGATTCCTCGTGGATCAACTCGACTGCCTCGTCCGGCACGATCTCGTAAACCGGAATCTGCCGGACAAGGGTCGGGAACGACGCTATCGGCGCGCTTCTCAGCGCCTTGCGTCCCAGCCGACCGCCACCGCGACGGTGGGCCGGTTCGGTCATTTCAGCGGCCGGTGCGTTCATGGAGCCTCCTTCTTCCCGCCCAGCCAAGTTAGCGAGACGAAATATGACTGTGACGCTGGAAAATCTTGATCTCTTGTATAAGCTGCGCTTATGCGAAGCCTACGCCACCTCCTGCCCTCGGCCGGCAGCCTGATCGTCTTCGAGGCGGCGGGCCGGCTGTCGAGCTTCACCGCCGCCGGCCGCGAGCTCGGCATGACGCAGGCGGCCGTTTCCTATGCGGTGCGCGGACTGGAGGAACAGCTCGGCGCCAAGCTCTTCCAGCGCCGCCACCGGCAGGTCAGCCTGACGGAAGCCGGCGAACGCTTCCATGCCGATGTGTCGCTTGGCTTATCCCATATCCGCAAGTCGGCGGAGGATCTTCGCTTGCAGGTCACGGGCGGCCACGTGACGGTTGCCGCCTCGACCGCCTTCGGCTCCTTCTGGATGATGCCGCGCCTGCAGCAGTTCCGCGACGAACTGCCTGGCATCGATCTACGCATCCAGACCGCGGACCGCGATCTCGACATCATCGCCGAAGGCATCCCGCTCGCCGTGCGCGGCGGCGTTCCCCGGCAATGGGCGGACTATCATTCGCTGCCTTTGGCCGACGAGGAGATCTTCCCGGTCGCGGGTCCCAACTATCTGGCGAAGTTCGGCATGCCGAGGACCGTCGCGGAACTGGCAACGCACCGGCTCATCCATCTCGAGGAGCCGTACCGCGAGGCGGCGAACTGGGACGAATGGTTCGCGTCCGCCGGAACCAGTTTGCGCAATGCCGAACGCGGCCTGCGCATCAACGATTACGCCCTGGTCATCCAAGCGGTCATGGAGGGACAAGGCATCGCGCTCGGCTGGCGCCATCTCGTCGAGCGGCTGGTGGCGTCCGGCCTGCTGGTCCCGGTGACGAATCACGTGCTGAGGACCGGCACCGCGTTCTACGTCATTTGGTCGAAGAACCGGGAGCTCAGCGACAATGCACTCAAGGTCAGGGACTGGCTGGTGGCGCAGGCGTGAAGTTGCCCCTCCCCCACGCCAATCGAATCCGCCTATAATCACCGCATGCCCATCCGCCAGCTTTCCGAAACGATGATCAACCAGATCGCCGCCGGCGAGGTGATCGAGCGTCCGGCAAGCGTGGTGAAGGAGCTGGTCGAGAACGCGCTCGACGCCGGTGCGGGCAAGGTCGAGATCGTCACCGCCGGCGGCGGGCTCTCCCTCATCCGCGTCACCGACGACGGATCCGGCATTTCCGAGCCGGAGCTGGCGCTGGCGGTTGCCCGCCACTGCACCTCCAAGCTTTCAGACGACATCCACGACATCCGCTCGCTGGGTTTCCGCGGCGAGGCGCTGCCCTCGATCGGCTCGGTGGCCAGGCTTTCGATCCGCTCGCGCACGGCAAGCGGCGACAGCGCGGCCGAGATCGGCATCGAGGGCGGCCGCGTCCTGCCCGTTAAGCCGGCGGCCGCAAACCGCGGCACGACGGTCGAGGTGCGCGACCTTTTCTTCGCCACGCCGGCGCGGCTCAAATTCATGAAGGGCGAACGCGCCGAAAGCTCGGCGACCGGCGACGTGGTCAAGCGCATCGCCATCGCCTTCCCTGCCGTGCGCTTCACGCTCGCCGGCGCCGATCGCTCGACGCTGGAACTGCCGGCGACCGGCGACACGCCGGACGGTCGGCTCGCCCGCGTCGCGCAGGTGATGGGCAAGGACTTTCCCGACAACGCGATTCCCATCGATGCCATGCGCGATGGCGTGCATCTCGCCGGGCACGTCTCGATCCCCTCCTACACGCGCGCCAACGCGCTGCAGCAATATGCCTATGTCAACGGCAGGCCGGTGCGCGACAAGCTGATCGCCGGTGCGATCCGCGGCGCCTTCGCCGACGTGCTGCCGCGCGACCGCCATGCGGTGACCGTGCTTTTCCTGTCGCTCGATCCGGCGACCGTCGACGTCAATGTCCATCCGGCCAAGGCCGATGTGCGCTTCCGCGATCCGGGCTTGGTGCGCGGGCTGATCTTCGGCGCCATCCGCGAGGCGCTGGCCGGCGCCGGCATCCGCGCCGCGACCTCGGGCGCAGCCGGCATGATGGCGGCGTTCCGGCCGGGCACGGCACCTTACGCGCATCCCGGGCCGACCGCCGGCCATCGCAGCTACGAGGCAGCCTACCACGCCTCTGGCTTCAGCGGTTTCGATCATGGTTCGAATTTGGCTCGCTCGCCACAGCGGCCGCTCGACATGGGCGATGCGCGGCAGCCGCGAAACGGCTTCGCCGAAAACGAGCAAGCCGCCTTCGACACGGGGCCGGTTGCCAGCGCCGATGCGCGGGCCGGCATAACCGAGCCGGCCGAAGCGCTGCTCGGCATGGCGCTGGGCGCGGCGCGCGCGCAGGTGCATGAGAACTACATCGTCGCCCAGACGAGGGATTCGCTCATCATTGTCGACCAGCATGCCGCGCATGAGCGGCTGGTCTACGA
>NZ_RZSL01000035.1:0-22397 GCF_003997355.1 Mesorhizobium sp. M1E.F.Ca.ET.041.01.1.1
GCATGAATATGCGCTGTTCCCGAAATGGTTCGCCGATCCGGGCTTCCGCAAGCGCATCGCCTGGAGCTACATCGACGCCCGCGATCTCGGCCAGATCACGCTTCGCGCCATCGAGAAGGACGGGCTGGGCTATCAGGTTTTCAACGCGGCCAATGACGACACCTCGTCCGACCTGCCGACGGCCGAGCTCCTGAAGCGCTTCTATCCCGGCGTGCCGGTGAAAGCCGAGCTCGGTGAATTCGAGACGCTGCTGTCGAACCGTAAGGCGCGCGATGTGCTGGGCTTCCGGCCCGAACACAGCTGGCGCAAATACGTCAAGGCCGCGTGAGGGGAGACAAATGCTGGTTGAGCTGTGCACATCCGCGTGCCCTGAGGCAAAGCTGGCTTGCCCGGCTTGACAGCTTCTGAAAACCGGACTTTCTGGACATATGCGGGACGCAAAGCCGAACAACGAAAAAAAGCCGAAGAAAGCGGCATCCGCCGAGCGTCCGGCGGGCGTCCGGCGGCCCAACTCGCCACGCATCCCTGGCGCCAGTGTGCACACGTCGCTGGCGAGCGAAATCGGCCTTCGGATCGTGCGCGGCGACTATCCGCCCGGCACCATCCTGCCCAACGAAGCGAAATGGTCGGAAACCTTCGACGTCAGCCGTTCGGCGGTGCGCGAGGCGATCAAGATGCTGATGGCAAAGAGCCTTCTGGCGTCGCGGCCCAAGATCGGCAGTTGGGTCGAGCCGAAAGAGCGCTGGAACCTGCTCGACCGGGACGTGCTCGCCTGGTACGCGACCTCGCCCGACCGCGACGTGTTCCTGCGAACGGTGCAGGAGTTCCGCCACATCATCGAGCCGGAGGCGACGGCTTTCGCAGCAATGCGGCGCACCGACGAACAGATGGCCGAGATCAGCCAGGCCTGCCGCGAGATGGGCGAGGCGACCAACCTGCAGGAGCGCACCCGCGCCGACACGCGCTTCCACCTCGCCATCCTCCGTGCCTCGGGCAACGACCTCTTGGTGCCGCTCGGCGTCCTCATCGAATCCGCCTTCGACCACCTCTTTGCCTATACGACACGCGAACTGGACGACCTGCAGCACGCCCAGAAACTGCACGAAGCGATCGAGAGGAACATCCGGCTGCAGCGGCCGGATGCGGCGCGCAATGCCGTGCGCAAGCTGCTCGCCAATACCGACGACGTCATCCGCTCGCGTTAAGGCCTGTCGATATTCAGGTGAGGCCGGCCTGACCTTGAATCCCAACAGGCCTCAGTCCTGCTTCTCGCGCCCGAAGGCGACGCGCAATTCGTCCTTCGCCTTTTCCAGCACCCGCTTTCGCGCTTCCGGCAGGTTCCTGCCGGCGCGGTTGATGTAGAAATTCAGCATCGACATTGCGGACCGGAACGGCTCCGCCTTGCGGCGGTGGCTGTGCTCGGCCGAGCGCTTGAGCGAAGCGGCGATCTTCCTGGCATCGTCGGATTCGAAGACGTGCTCTTCGAGATCCAGCGCATCGCTGTGCTCGGTCACCTCGGCCGACCATTTCTTTTTGGCGGTCATTGGCGAACTCCTTTCGCGCTTTAGGTGCTGAACTCCGGGCGGCAGGTCAGGTTCCAATCGCTGGAGCCACGGATTTGTCCCTCGTGGCGCTGCTCGGCGGCGGAAATGCGCCGATAGTGGGCTGAAAACCCGCCCGATCTCGAAGAATCGCGGACAGGAACGACTTGACGACAATCCCCGGAAACACTGCAACCAGTGCCGGCATCGACAGCCTCCATGCATGGATGCGGCTTGGCATTTCCTTGCTGCTGGCGACGATCGGCGGTGTCGGCATGTGGGCGGTGGTCGTGGTTCTGCCCGCCGTGCAGGCCGAGTTCGGCATCGATCGCGCGGCTGCGTCCATGCCTTACACCGCGACCATGGTGGGCTTTGCCGCCGGCAACGTGCTGGTTGGACGCGCCATCGACCGCATGGGTTATTGGATTCCGGCATTCGCATCGGCGATTGCGCTCGGTGCCGGCTTTCTGCTCGCTTCGCTCACCAATTCGATCCTGGGCTTCACCCTTGCCCAAGGGCTGCTGATCGGCGTCGGCACCTCGGCGATCTTCGGGCCGCTGATCGCCGATATTTCGCATTGGTTCAACCGCCGCCGCGGGGTCGCTGTGACGGCAGCCGCGTCCGGCAGCTATCTGGCCGGTGCAGTCTGGCCGATGGTGATTCCCTATGTCATGCAGGGCGAAGGCTGGCGTTTCACATATGCGGCGATCGGTGTGTTCTGCCTTGCGACCATGGTGCCGCTGGTGCTGATGCTGCGGCGAGGCGCGCCGCGCGAGGCTGCTTCGGGCTCGCCGGGCAGTCGGCCGGTTCAGCCGATTTCGCTGTCGCCGGCGGCGCTGCAGACGCTGCTGGTTGTCGCCGGCTTCGGCTGCTGTATGGCGATGTCGATGCCGCAGGTGCATATCGTCGCCTATTGCATGGATCTCGGCTATGGCGTCGCGCGCGGCGCCGACATGCTGTCGATCATGCTGGCGGCGGGCGTCGTCAGCCGGATCGGGTCGGGTTTTCTCGCCGATCGCATCGGCGCGGTGAAGACGCTGCTCGTCGGTTCGGTGCTGCAATGCGTGTCGCTGTTCTTCTATATCCCCTTTGACGGGCTGGTCTCGCTCTATGTCGTCTCGCTCGTCTTCGGCCTTTCGCAAGGCGGCATCGTGCCCTGTTATGCCATCATCGTGCGCGACTACATGCCGGCCAAGGAAGCCGGCCAGCGCGTCGGCATCGTCTTGATGGCGACCATCTTCGGCATGGCGGTCGGCGGCTGGATGTCGGGCTGGATCTACGATCTCACCGGTTCCTACGCGGCGGCATTCCTCAACGGCATCGCCTGGAACCTGGTGAATCTCGCCGCCATCTTGCTGCTTATGTGGAAGGCAAGGCGAGGTGCTGAAGCGCTGGCCTGATGTCCGCCAGCAACCTGGCCATTGCAAGGTGGTCAACCGGTGCAAAGGAGGGGCTAGGTGGGAGGCGGCCGAACTCGTCCGTGCTCTTTCGCATGACGTCGAGGCTATTTACTTGGACAGGCTTTGGGCGGAATATTGCGAAGTGGGAGGAAGCACTCGGAAAATCTCCTGAATAATTGCGCTCGAACGGCTTCCGCCCGTTGAATGCAAGGGAGGATAATCATGAGACGTACTTTCCCGCTCGCGGCATCCGCCGCGGCGTTGTTGCTCGGCGTGCCCTCCGCCTTCGCGCAGTCCGGCGGCGTCGAGAAAGCAGTCGGCGGCTACAGCTTCGAGGAAGCCGCAAAGGAAGCCCCCACCACCAAGGATTTCCACTCGGCCGATGGCCATCTCACCTTCGCCATCGTCACACATACGGCCGGCAACGGCTTCTTCGATCCGGTCTATGTCGGCGCAACTGCCGCCGGCAATCTGATCGGCGCCAAGATACTGCTGCTCGGCTCGGAATCTCCGACCGACGACCCGGCCCGCGAGATCGAAATCCTGAATCAGATCGTGCAGGATCCGACGATCGACGGGCTGATCATGACAACGCCCCAGGTCGGCGCCTATAACGACATCGTCAAGGCCGCCGAGGCCAAGGGCATACCGGTAGCAACGACCAATTCCTTCGACGGCACGATCCTCGACCGCAGCGGCATCAGCCACACCGGTCAGGACGCCTCCGCCGCGGCGATCGCCGGCGAGGCACTCGTCAAGTGCCTGGCCGACAAGGGTATCGAGAAGGGCTCGATCGTCCTGCCGTCATCGACCGCGATGGGCAACATCGAGGTGAACAATCGAGTCACCTCGGCCTTCAACGCGATCGTCAAGGGCCTGAAGGCCGCCGGCAAGCTCGAGGCCTTCAAGGTCGACGCGGGGCCTGAGAACACCGGCATCGACACCAATCCGAACGATCCGGTGAACGGCATCGTGACGCTGTTCGAATCGCGCGGTGACGTTGTCGGCGCCTTCGCCGGCAACAACGTGTTCACGCCGGCGCTCGCCAAGGCCGTCGCCCAGACCGGCAAGACCGGCAAGATCTGCGCCTACGGCTTCGACATCGGCCCGACCCAGCAGGATGCGCTGAAGAGCGGCGACCTGACCGGCGCGCTCGGGCAGCAGCCCTTCCTGCAGGGCTTCTATCCGGTCATGCAGCTCTATCTGCAGATCGATCGTGGCATCGCGGCCGCCAATCTGGATACGCGTGCCCAACTTGTGACGAAGGAGACCGTGACAAAGGTCGGCAAGCGCTTCGAGAACTGAACCAATGCATGTCGCCCAAAAGTGCGCAGCGGTTTTGGGACAACGACATGCATAAAACAAGAAACTGAAGCGCGTCGTCCTTCTGGCGCGACGCGCTTCAGGATATTTCCGCGCGGTTTACCTTCGGAACCCAGTTATCAACATGTCCGCCGAAGCTCCCGCCCGCCGCCTTCCATCCCAGCTCGTCGGGGGCTGGGAAGCGGGATTGCTTGCCCTGCTGGCGCTGATCTATCTCGGCGGCGCTGTCGTCAATCCGACCTTCTTCGGCTCGCTGGAGGCGTTCCATGCGCTGCTGCGCGACACCTCGCGGGTCGCCATCATTGCGGTCGGAATGACGTTCGTCATCGTCAACAAGGACCTCGACCTTTCGGTCGGCTCCATCTACGGCCTGGTCGCCGTGGTTTTTGCCAGGCTGTTCGCGCCAAGCTTTGCCGATCTCGACATCGTCACGTCGGTGACCGTCTGCGTCCTTCTTGGCGTGGTGATCGGCCTTGTCAACGGCGTGCTGGTTACCATCCTCAAAGTGCCGGCGTTCATCGCCACCTTGACCACGCTTTTGATCGGCCGCGGCTTCGTGCTTGCGCTGACGCAAGGGCAGGCGATCTACTATCCCGGCAAGGCGAAGGAGGCTCCGTTCTTCTTCCACCTCGGTGAGACGAACGTGTTCGGCTTCAACAACCAGATCGCGATCTTCGCCGTCGTTGCCGTGATCGGCGCCTACGTGCTCGCCAACACTCGCTGGGGCTATGAGACCTTTGCGACGGGCGGCAACGAGCAGGCAGCGGTTTATGCCGGCATACCGACGAACTGGGTGCGCATCCGTGCCTATCTGCTCTCGTCGCTCTGCGCCGCCGTTGCCGGCCTTCTGTCGGCTGCACAGGACAAGGGCGTGACCCCGCTTTACGGCGTCAGCGGCGAACTGACCGTCATCGCAGCGGTGATCATCGGCGGCGCTTCCATTCTCGGCGGTCGCGGCCGCGTCGCCGGGTCCTGCCTCGGCGCCACGCTGGTCGTTCTGCTCGACAAGGTGCTGCGCGAGGGTTTGCCGATCACGCGCACCATCAAGATCGGCGAGGAGGAGGTGACCGTCAACGCCGTCTACTCCCTGCCGGTGGGCGCGGTGCCGGTCTTCCTCGGGCTGCTGCTTGTCATCGCCGTGCTGATCGAACCCTATCTCATCCGCCGCCAGATCGCGGCGCGCTTCTGGGCATGGCTGCGCGGCAGGCCGCCGCCGCCGGCCTTCGAGATTGGCGGCGTCGCGCTCGAGGGCGTGGTGACCAAGGGCGCGATGGCGACCGACATCGCATTGTCGGCGACCGGGTTCGGCAAGTTCCTCGCCCGGCGCGACGCCCTCGCCGTCATCCTGACGGTGGTGCTGTGGCTCACGGGTCTTTTCCTCAGGCCGGATTACTGGTGGAACCTGTCCAACACTTTCGCGATCCTGCTCAACTACACCGAGCTGGCGCTGATCACGGTCGGGCTTACCTACGTCATCGCGGCCGGCGATATCGACCTCTCCGTCGGAGCCGTCCTGGCGCTCGCCGGCAGCTCGGCGGCCTATTTCCTGAAGGTCCTTGGCGCCGACCCCGTCACCGCTGTCGCGATGGGCCTGCTTGCGGGAATGCTTGCCGGCCTCGTCAACGCCGTCGTCGCCGTTGGCTTGAAACTCCCGGCCTTCATCGCAACGCTTGGCATGTTTTACATCGCCCGCGGCCTCGCGGCGTGGTTCGTCGCCGGCCAGCAGCTTACCGGCTGGCCGGAGGGCTACAACTTGCTCGGCCGCAAGGTGAACGACATCCTCCTTCACTTCGGCATCGTGCTTCCGGATGGCATCCTCAAAACACTGGCCGAGGTGGTCAGCGTGCAGACGGTCTGGATGATCTTCGTCGCCCTGATTGCCGGCATCGTGCTCGCCTACACGCCGTTCGGGCAAAAGGTCTATGCAACCGGCGGCAACATCCGCGCCGCCGCCTATGCCGGCATCAACACCAACCGGGCGCGCTTCATCTCGCTCATGCTGGCGGCGTTCTGCGCGACGATGGCCGGGATCATCAACGTCGCCTATTTCCGAAGCTTCAACCCCGTTGCAGGCCAGTTCCGCGAACTCGACGCCATCGCGTCGGTGATCATCGGCGGCGGGTCGATATTCGGCGGCTACGGCACCATGCTTGGTTCTCTGGCCGGTGCAGCCGTGATCACTCTCGTTAGGGCGCTCCTGCAGCTCAATGTCCAGGGCTTCAGCATGCCGCAGCATTGGATCAACGTCTTCATCGGCGTCATCCTCATTGCCGCGGTGCTGATCGACATCTGGGTACGCCAGGCCAACATCTTCGGTCGCCTGCGAGCCCGCCTCGCGCGACGCGCACGAACCCGGGAAACCATTCATGCCTGACGTTGCGTTGCCTCAACCGATCGTGGAAATGCGAAGCATCGAAAAAGCCTTCGGGGCCGTGCAGGCGCTTCGGAAAGTCGATCTGGTGCTCTATCCCGGAGAGATCCTTGGACTGGTCGGCGACAACTCGGCCGGCAAGTCGACGCTCATGAAGATCCTCACCGGCGCCTATCAGCGCGACGCCGGCGAAATCCTCGTCGCCGGCCAACCGGTGCACTTCAAGAGTCCGCATGAGAGCCGCGATGCGGGCATCGAGATGATCTACCAGGATTTCGCTCTTTGTGGAAACATGGATGTCGGCCAGAACATCTTTCTTGGCCGCTGGCCGCGCAAAGGCCCTTTTATCAATCGCCGCAAGATGTACGCGGAAGCCGACAGCGTGCTGAAGCGGCTCAAGGTGGACGTTAACTCCGTTTTCCAGAAGGTCGAGAGCCTGTCGGGCGGTCGCCAGCAGTCCGTGGCGATTGCCCGCGCGATTTCGTTCGAGCCACGCGTCGTGATCCTCGACGAACCGACCGCCAACCTCTCGGTGATGGCGACCGAGCGGCTCCTCGAGACTATGCTGGAGCTGAAAAGGCAGGGTGTTGCCCAGATCATCATCTCGCACCGGCTGGTCGACATTTTCGCCGTAGGCGACCGTGTCATGGTGCTCAAGCGCGGCGAGAATGTCGGCGACCGTCACGTCAGGAACACCGACGAGCACGAGGTCCTCGAGATCATAGTCTCCGGCACGCGGGAGCAGGCGCTTACGGCCGATCAGGCGAGGGCGGTCTGACCACCGAGGCGTTGGCCTGAGGGCTTATCGCCTCTACCAGGGCTGAACCAATATTCGTCGGCTTGACAATGGCCATGGCCTGCGCGACCCAGACCGGAATGGGATGGGGCTGCGAACATGGTTGCTGTGGCTAAGCTCTTGATTGTCAACCCGCCGCTGCGCTCCTTTCGTGCAAAAAGGGCAGGGGCGTGACAAGGCCGCGCTCGCGCCGGGGTGGCGGTCGCCCGACGATTGCCGATGTCGCGCGCAAGGCGGGTGTGGGCGCCATCACCGTGTCGCGCGCCCTGCGCGAGCCCGGGCGGGTCTCGGAAGATCTGCGCCGGCAGATACAGGTCGCCGTCGACGAGCTCGGCTATATCCCGGATCCCAATGCACGCGCGTTGGCTTCGGCGCGCGCGGAGGTCTTCGGCGTGCTGGTGCCGTCGCTTACCAACAACGTCTTCGCCGAGGTGGTGCGCGGCATTTACGACAGCCTTTCGGACAGCCCGATCCGCATCCAGATGGGCAATACGCATTATTCTGGCCTGGAGGAAGAGCGCCTGCTGCAGCTGTTCGCCTCGCAGCGACCGGCCGCGCTGATCGTGGCCGGGATCGACCAGACGCCGCTGTCGCGAAAGCTGCTGGAGACGGCCGGCTGTCCGGTGGTGCAGGTTATGGAAACCGGGCCCGATCCGGTCGACATGCTGGTCGGCTTCTCGCATTTCGACGGCGGCCGCACGGCCACCGAGCACCTGATCGAAATGGGCTACCGGCGGATCGGCTTCATCGGCGCCCGCATGGATCCGCGTTCGCAGCGGCGCCTTGCCGGCTATCGCGCCGCGATGGAGGCGGCAGGCCTGTTCGACCTCCGTCTGGTCACGACCACGCCGCTGCTGTCCAGCGTGACGCTCGGACGTGAGCTTCTGCGCGATGCGCTGGCCAAGATGCCGGCGCTCGACGGCGTCTTCTGCAACAATGACGATATTGCGCTCGGCGTTCTGTTCGAATGCCACCGCGCCGCGATCGCTGTGCCGAAAACAATCGGCATTGTCGGCTTCAACGACCTCGACATGATGCAGGCGGCTTTCCCGTCGGTCACCAGCATTCGCACGCATCGCTATGAAATCGGCCGCCAGGCGGTTGCCATGGCATTGTCGGCGATCGCGGGCCAAAGGCCGCAGCATCGGGTCGTCGACCTCGGTTTCGAGCTAATACGCCGCGAGAGCACCGCTCGCTGAAACACACAGAGGCGACTGTGCAAATGCCGGTTTACAGCCTTTAATGGTAGCGCTACCATTAAAGCATGAAGCCTGTTTATTATACATAAGCAACAGCTCATGCTTGTTTATTATGTATAATATGATAGTTTCATGAGCCGCTTGGAGGGCCGAGAGGGGGAAAAGAGGGACGGCACAAGCCACCTCGCAAGCGTATCGGATTGGCAGGAGGGTGCCGGCCGACCGCCAACACATTTAACAAGCAGAACTGCAACTGGGAGGAATACCGATGATCAAGTCACTCGTTGGCGGCGTCATTGCCGCCACTGCATTTGTCATGCTGAGTTCTTCGGCGATCGCCGATCCGGAAATTGTCAAAGGGCCGGCGGCCGAGCCCGACTGCTTCGCGCCCTGGGCGGCCGACACACAGTTCTTCAAATATCCGAAGAAAGATGGTCCGTACCGGATCGCGCTCGCCAACGGCTATATCGCCAACACTTGGCGCATCCAGATGATTCAGACCGCCAAGGCCTACGCCGCGCAGCCGGACGTCGCCAAGAAGCTGAAGGAATTCAAGGTGGTATCGACCGGCGAGGATGTGCCGGCGCAGATTTCGGCGATCAACAACTTCATCGATTCCGGCTTTGACGCCATCGTCGTCAACGCCCAGAACCCGACCGCATTCGGGCCGGTGATCAAGCGCGCCAAGGAAGCCGGCGTCATTCTCGTCGCCTTCGACAACATCCTCGACACCAAGGACGCCATCAACGTCAATGTCGATCAGAAGGGCCTCGGCGAGCTGTGGGGCAAGTGGCTGGTCTCGCATGTGCCGAATGGCGGCAAGGTGCTCGAGGTGCGCGGCGTGGCCGGCACCTCAGTCGACACCGACCGCCACAACGGCATCCATGAGGTGCTCGATGGGTCCGGCAAGAAGTGGGATGTCACCGAGGTCGTCGGAAAATGGGATGACGGCGTGGCGCAGAAGGCCACCGCCGACGCGATCGCCACCAGCGGACCGTTCGACGGCATCACGGGACAGGGCGGCGACACCGGCATCGTGCAGGCGATGATCGACGCCAAGCATCCGTTCGTGCCGTTCGGCGGCGAGACGGAAAACGGCTTCCGCAAGTTCTGCGCCGCGCATGCGGCGGATGGACTGAAATGCTCTTCGGCCGGCACCGGCCCGGCCCAGGTCGCGGTCGCCATCAAGACTGCGATCGCAGCGCTCGAAGGCAATGTCGTGCCGCAGTCGGTCAAGCTGCCTTTGGCCATCGTCGAGGATCCGAACTTCAAGGCGGGGCAGGATTTCTTCCCGGACCAGTCCGACAATTTCTTCGTCGGCAACTCCTTCCCGACCTGCGGCATCAATTTCACCGCGCAGGAAATCATGGGCCAGACCAAGGAAAACAAGTAGCCTGATCCAACCGGCGCCGCGGGAGATCCGCGGCGCCGGCCGCCAAAGCGCGTCGCGATCTTTCAGATTTGCTCAATGCGCTTTAGGCTTTTGATTTTACGCATGTCTTTGTCCCGAAACCGGTTCCCACTTTCGGGAGACATGCTCTTGATGCCAATCGCGAACTGGCCTGGGGAGGGCTGATGGACGGCGCGGCACCGCTCTTCCAGATGGAAGGCATATCCAAGCGCTATGGCGGCGTTCGGGCCTTGGAGAAGGCCGACCTTTCCGTGACGGCCGGGAGCATCCACGCCATCCTCGGCGAAAACGGCGCCGGCAAGTCGACCTTGATCAAGGTCATGGCCGGCGTCGTCGCGCCGGACGAAGGCCGCATGACGCTGGATGGGCGCGAGGTGACCTTCGCCTCACCGGCCGCCGCGAACCAGGCCGGCATCGTCTGCATCTTCCAGGAACTGTCGCTCATCCCGGAACTCAGCGTCGCCGACAACATCGTCATTTCCGACCCGCCCAAGCGCTTCGGCATGATCGACCGCAAGGCGCAGCGGCGCATCGCGGAACAGGCGCTTGCCCGGGCGGGCGCTTCAGACATCCATCCGCTGGCGCTGGTAAAGGATCTGCCGCTGTCGCGTCGGCAGATGGTCGAGATCGCCAAGGCGCTGGCCAGGAAGCCGCGCATCCTGATCCTCGACGAAGCGACCTCGGCGCTGACGGCGGCGGATGTCGCCAAGATATTCGGCGTGCTGAAGCGGCTGCGCGAGGAAGGGCTGGCGCTGCTCTACATCTCGCACCGCATGAACGAGATCGCCGAGCTGGCCGACCAGTGCACGGTGTTCCGCAACGGCCGCAATGTCGCCAGCTACGCGGCAGGGTCGAAGAGCGACAACGAAGTGGTCGAACTGATGATCGGCCGCGAATACAGCCACATCTTCCCGCCGAAGCCGGTTCGTCACCAACCCGGCGCAGTTCCGGTTCTGGAGGCGCGCGGCCTCTCATGGAGCGGTCGGCTGGACAATATCTCGCTGTCGATCGGAGCCGGCGAGGTCGTCGGGCTCGGCGGTCTCGACGGCCAGGGCCAGCGCGAATTGCTGCTTGCATTCTTCGGCGTGCTGCGCGGTCTTTCCGGGCAGATCCTCGTCGACGGCAAGCCGGTTTCGATCGCAAGCCCAGCAGCCGCGAGCGATGACCGCGTGGGCATGGCGCTGATCCCGGAAGACCGCAAGACGGAAGGGCTGATGCTGCCGATGACGGTGCGCGAAAACCTGTCTTTCGCGGCGCTCGACAGGCTGTCGAAGGCCGGCGTTATCGATCGCGGCGCCGAGCAGCGTCTGATCGACGACATGGTCGGGCTGCTGGCGATCAAGACCGCGGGCCTCGACATTCCGGTCGGCGCGCTTTCCGGCGGCAACCAGCAGAAGGTGGTGATCGCCAAATGGCTGATGCGGCAGCCGCGCATCATCCTGCTCAACGATCCGACGCGCGGCATCGATGTCGGCACCAAGCAGGAGCTCTACCAACTGATGCGCAAGCTCGCGGATGCAGGCGCCGCGATCCTGTTCTATTCGACCGATTATGACGAGCTGATCGGCTGCTGCGACCGCGTGCTTGTGCTTTATGACGGCGCGGTCAAGCGCGAGCTGGTCGGCGCCGAAATCACCGAGCACGCGCTGATCGCCAGCGCGCTGAACATCCACGGAGAAAGTGCCAGGAGCGAGAACGTGGTGAAAGGGGGCGCGGCGTGAAGGACTGGCGCTATTGGCTGGCCGAGCAGCGCGGAACATTGCTCGCGTTCGGCATCTTCATCGTCATGTTCGCGATCTACAGCGCGAACCATCCGGCCGGCTTCACCGCCAATGTCGTGCAGACGGCGGCGAACAAGGGCGTGCTGCTGGCCTTCGTTGCGATGGCGCAGACGCTGGTGGTGATCACCGCCGGCATCGACCTGTCGGTCGGCATGATCTTCACACTGACCAACTGCATGGCTTCCTGGCTGGTGATCGGCACCGGGCTCGAAACCGCCTTCGGTGTGGCTGCCGTGCTTGGCACCGGGCTCATCTGCGGGGCTGTCAACGGCGCCATCGTGATCTATGGCCGCCTGCAGCCGATCGTCGCCACCATCGCTACGGGTGCTGTCTATTTCGGCCTTGCGCTGTTGCTGCGGCCGGTGCCCGGCGGTTCGGTCAATGAAGACCTCGCCGATTTCCTGACCGGGCGCTTCTTCGGCGTCGTGCCAGCAAGCCTGGTGGCACTGTTCGTCGTGGTGCTCATAGTCTGGGTGCCGTTCAGCCGCTCCGAATTCGGCCGCGCCGCCTATGCGGCGGGCTCCTCGGAGACGGCGGCTTATATGTCGGGCGTGCCGATCCGCCGCGGCAAGTTCCTTGCCTATACGCTGGCCGGCCTGCTTGCCGCGATCGGCGGCCTGTTCCTCACCTTCTTCACCTATACGGGGGAGGCGGCCTATGCCAGCGGCAATGCCTACACGCTGTTTTCCATCGCCGCCGTCGTGCTCGGCGGCGTGTCGCTGTTCGGCGGCAAGGGGAGCGCCATCGGCGCGATCTTCGGCGCGCTCGCCTTCCGCACCATCGGCGACCTGTTGTTCGTCTTCGACTTCGATCCGCTCTGGCAGCCGCTGTTCCAGGGCGTTATCCTGTTGATCGCGGTCAGCCTCGGCGCCTTCGCGCTGTTTCGGGTGCGCAACCGGCTGGAGTGGTTCCTGTGAGCGAAACGACGCTTGGCGGCATCGCCGGCCGTATGCCGAAATTCCTCCGCCGCGCCGACCCCGCGGTGATCACCGCCTTTGCCTGCATCCTGCTTCTGCTTCTGGTGGGCAGCCTCTATTCGCGCAGCTTCCTGTCGCCGGAATACTTGCTGCAGCAACTGAAGGTCGCCTCGTTTCTCGGCGTGATCGCCACCGGTATGATGCTGGTGATCCTGCTCGGCCAGATCGACCTGTCCGTGCCGTGGGCCGTTGCGACTGGCGCCATGATGGCCTGCGCGGCCGCCGCCTACGGTCCGGCCGGCATCGCGCTGGCCATTCCTTTCGGCATCCTGTGCGGCGTGGCGATCGGCATCGTCAACGGCATCGGCGTCGCTTACCTGCGCATTCCCTCGATGATCATCACTCTAGCCACCAACGCTGTCGCGCAGGGGCTGATGGTGGTCTATACGGGCGGGTTCTCGCCGCAGGATTCGGCCACGGCGGCGATGCGTTACCTCGCGACCGGTTTTGCCATACCGGGGGTGCCGAACGCCGTGATCATCTGGGCGCTGATAGGGGCCGCAATGGTTTTCGTGCTGACACGCACCAGTTTCGGCCGCGCCGTCTACGGCATCGGCAACCGCGAGCGCGCCGCCTATCTCTCCGGCATCGACACGCGCCGTGTGGTGATGATTGCCTTTGCCGTGTCCGGCGGGCTCTCGGCCTTTGGCGGCGTCCTGCTCGCCGGCTATGCATCGAAGGCCGCGCAGTCGATGGGCGACGCCTATCTGTTACCGTCGATCGCCGCGGTGGTGCTGGGCGGCACCTCGATCCTCGGTGGGCGCGGCTCCTATCTCGGAACCGTTGCAGGCGTGATCCTTATCACGCTGCTGCAATCGATCCTGTCGGTCATGCAGATGCCGGAGGCGGGACGGCAGATCATCTATGGCGTCGTGATCGTCGCCATGCTTCTGCTCTATGGCCGCGCGCCGGCAAGCCGCTGATCGCGGATGAAGGGTCGGCAAGGCCAAAACCATCGGAGGCTTGATTGAACGAGATCCGGTCAGCGCCGGCCATCGTCGTGATGGGGGTTGCCGGCTGCGGCAAGACGGTCGTCGGCGAAGCGCTGGCCAAGTCGCTGGGCGCAGTCTTCATTGAGGGCGACGGGTTGCATCCGCCGGAAAACGTGGCGCGCATGGCGCGCGGCGAGCCGCTGACGGATGCGTTGCGCGAGGGCTGGCTCGACGCGATCGGCGAACGCATCGCGGCCTCCATCGCCGACGGACAGAGGGCCGTGGCGGCCTGCTCGGCATTGAAGCGCAGCTACCGGGACCGGCTGCGCCGCTTCTGTCCGGGCATCGTCTTCCTCTACCTGAAGATCGATCGCGAGACCGCCTGGCGACGGGTTGCGGCCCGCAAGGGTCATTTCATGCCGGCCAGCCTGGTCGACAGCCAGTTCGCAACCCTGGAAGAGCCGGGCAGGGACGAGCAGGCGGTAACCGTGGACGCGACGCGGACTGTCGCCGGGATCGCAAGGCAAGCACTCGGCTAACCGACATCGCTACCGATCGCGGGTTGATCCTGCCGCCCGGTGAGACGGTGGGCGCCCGACCAGGCCATCATCTGTTCCGGATGCAATTTGACCGCTTCCAGCAGACGGTCGCGCTTGAGCAGGATATAGGCCGCCTGCAGGACGAGGTTCTTTGCCGCCACGTCCTTTGCCGGCAGGGTTGCCGGCTGGCTGGTGATGGGCTTCAGCTCGGGGCTGACGATCGCCCGGTATTCGCGAAAGGGCACGGTCTCCAAGGTCGACATGGCAAACAGCGCAGCACCGGCGCGCGCCGCGAAATTGGCCGGCGCCGAGGCGAGGTGGGTCCAGCCATGCTCGCCCATGGCAGCTTCGGTGAAGGTGGAGCCCGCGTGGACGGTGTTGGTCATCAGCACGACGCCGTTCTCCTTCAGCGTCTTCTGGATGCGCGCCGTGACCTGGTAGGCGTCGGCGCGCTCGAAGACGATGCGGCTCTTCAGGAAGCGGTTCTCGACCTTGACCAGCGGCCTGTTGATCACATACAGGCCGAACTTGCTTTCCGAGAAGCCGTGGAAGTTGACGCTGACCTGGTGCGCTTCGATGCCGGCTTCGAAGAGGGCGCGCTTGCCCATGATGGTCTGGGCGATGAACTGATCGCACCAGACAATGGCGCCGCGGCCGCGCCGCAGGGCCTCGCGCAAGCCGTCGACGCCTTCCAGCCGGATTGCGGGCGACCAGCGGCGCGGAACCAGATGGGCGGCCAACATCAGGCGGCGGCGATGCGCGGCGGCAAGGTGACCCCTGAAAAGGCTTTGCGTGTCGGCGCCATCGCCAAGCACCGCTTTGATCGCGACGTCGTAGCGCGCGAATTCCTTGCGAAAATGGCGCTTGCGCCGAAGTGTTGAGACCCAGTCGCAGATCGGCGCCCACGAGATGACAGGCAGGACCGCCGCCACGCCGAGATAGAAGCAGGACAGCAGGCTTTCGCGCAGATCCTTGTTGGAGAAGCGGCGCAGCTTGCCGGGACGGACGAGCTTGCGGCTGAAGAAGCGGACGGTTTCGCCACGCTCCGGCACCAGCACGTCGGCGATGATCTCGGTATGATAGACGCTGGCGGATGACGGCTGCCGTTTGGCCCTGCGGAAATTGCCAAGCCAAGGCAGCCTCATGCTTCAAAGCCCCGTTCAATCCTTCAGCCGCTTTACTGCCTCCAAGGCGGGCAAGCAACCAGCGGCAGGGAGCGTTAAGGCGAGCGACGGCTCTGCTTGCGCGATTCCGGACGGAAAATCGCCGCGCACTTTCCTGGAATTGCCTCTAAATCTGCGACGTCAGTTCGGCCGGGAAATCGTCATTGGCGGCATCGCGCATGGCGGCGAGGCTGCGATTGTCGAGAACCTCGGCGATCGCCTGGCGCACTTCCAGCATCATGTGGCGGACCTGGCATGTCGCCTCGTCGCAATCCTCGCAGCGCTGATATTGCGTGCGGCTGGCGCAGGGGATCGGCGCCAGCGGCCCGTCCAGCACGCGCACGACATGGCCGATCTTGATCTCGGACGCGGGCCTGGCGAGGCGATAGCCGCCTTCCTTGCCCTTGCGGCTCTGCACGAAGCCGGCGTTGCGCAGTTCGCCCAGGATGGCATCCAGGAACTTCTTCGGGATGTTGTTGGCGACCGCTATGTCGTTGACGAATGCAAGCTGGCCAACCGGCAGGCTGGCAAGATGCACGAGGGCCTTGAGGCCGTATTTGCCTTTTTTGGTCAGCATGCCCGATTCAGTTCATCAAACCCCAATCGCCTGCATCTGGCGGTTGTTTGTGTGCAAATCATGACAGTTTGGCCCCTGAATGTTGTTTGGCCCAACAATTTGCGAGCACAGGTTTAGGCACAAACGCGTTGATTCTTCGTAACGTTCTTCACAGAGGACTCGGGATTCGGCCGGCGATTCAATCCCGCCCGCCGGCACAAAGAAAGCCGACAAAGGCCGGCTCTCCTGCGCTCTATGATTGAGGAGCTAGTGGCCGGCGTAGGCCTGATCGAGCAGGCCGCCGGCCGCGAAATGCTCCTTCTGCACCTTGTCCCAGCCGCCGAAGACCTCGTCCACCGTCAACAGGCGGACGTCGGGAAAATCGGCCTTGTATTTGGCGGCAACCGAGGCGTCGCGAGCCCGCAGGCCGTTGCGGGCGGCGATGTCCTGACCCTCCGGCGAATAGAGGAAGTCGAGATAGGCCTTGGCGAGATCGCGGCTGCCGTGCTCGTCGGCGACCTTGTCGACGATCGCCACCGGGAATTCGGCGAGCAGGCTGACCGAAGGCGTGACCTGCTCGAATTTGTCGTCGCCATATTCCTTGCGGATGCCGCGCGTTTCGGATTCGAAGGTGATCAGCACGTCGCCTATCTCGCGCTGGACGAAGGTGGTGGTGGCGGCGCGGCCACCGGTGTCGAAGATCGGCACGTTGTTGAACAGCTTGGTGATGAACTCCTTCACCTTGGCGTCGTCGCCCTTGAAAGCCTCCTTGGCGTAAGCGGTGGCGGCGAGATAGGTGTAGCGCGCGTTGCCCGATGTCTTCGGGTTGGGGAAGATCACCTGCACGTCGTCGCGCACCAGGTCGCTCCAGTCCTTGATGTGCTTGGGATTGCCGGCGCGCACCAGGAAGGACGGCAGCGAATAGAAGGGCGAGGCGTTATCCGGGAAATCCTTCTGCCAATCCGCCGAGACCAGCCCCTTGTTGACCAGGAAATCGACGTCGGTGACCTGGTTGAAGGTGACGACATCGGCACCCAGGCCATCGGCGACGGCGCGCGCCTGCGCCGAGGCGCCGGCGTGGGACTGATCGACCGTCACGCCAGGATGCTTGGCGATGAAGGCCTTGTTGATGTCGGCGAACAATTCGCGGCCAACGTCGTATGAGGCATTCAACAGCTTGTCGGCCGACCAGGCTTGGGAGGAGGCGAGGACGAGGCCGGCGAGAGCGGCGATGCCGAGCAATAGGCGCTTCATGAAAACAGGTCTCCTTCGGAACAGTCAGAAACTATAATGCGACCATAAGAAGGAAAGTCTGGTCCGACGAGGCACGCGGTCCGGGTGGATGGCAGGCGCCAGGAAAAAGCGTCGCCCAAACAGCTGTTTGGCGGGATTTTCTTCCAAGCAGATTCATCGCGGCGCCGGCGGGCGCCAGCGGAGAGCGGCAGGCAGAAAGATGTGTCAGGCAGTCGGGAAGAGCTTCCAGCGCCCCGGCCTGAAGGCCACCCGGCTCTTCTGCGCCGCGGGATGGTCGATAGGCAGCTCGATCTCGACGCGCTGGCGCTCGCCGCCCACCTCGAGCTCTACTCGTCTGGTACCGGCGACGCGCCGGCTGGCGGCGACCGTGCCGGCGATGCAGCCGCTGCAGCCGTCGAGCAGCTCGACATCGTGCGGACGGAAATAGAGCAGTGCCTCGCCGGACGGAGCGTTCGGCGCCGGCAGGCCGATCGGCCGGTCGGCGAGCCAGATCTCGCCATTGTCGACCTTGACCGGCAGCGAGCTCGATTCGCCGATGAAGCTGTAGACGAAAGGTGAGTTCGGCGTGTCGTAGATCTCGTCGGCCGAGCCGACCTGCTCGATGCGGCCCTGGCTCATCACGACAACGCGGTCGGCAAGCTCCAGCGCCTCTTCCTGGTCGTGAGTGACGAAGACGGTTGTGTGGCCGGTGGCGTCGTGGATCTCGCGCAGCCAGCGGCGCAGTTCGCGACGCACCTGGGCGTCGAGCGCGCCGAACGGCTCGTCGAGCAAGAGCACCTTGGGCTCGATCGCCATGGCGCGGGCCAGCGCCACGCGCTGGCGCTGACCGCCGGAGAGCTGTGCCGGATAGCGCTTTTCCAGGCCCGAAAGCTGGACAAGGTCGAGCAATTCGGAAGCACGGCGGCGGATCTCCTGCGTGGAGGGGCGTGCGGCGCCGTGCCGGACCTTGAGGCCGAAGCCGATGTTGTCGGCAACCGTCATATGGCGGAACAGCGCGTAATGCTGGAAGACGAAGCCGACATTGCGCTCCTGGATCGACTTCTGCGAGGCGTCTTCCTCGCCGAAGTAGATGGCGCCCTTGGTCGGACGCTCAAGACCGGCGATCAGCCGGAGCAGGGTCGTCTTGCCGGAGCCGGACGGTCCAAGCAGAGCGATGAGCTCGCCTGACCTGATGTCGAGCGACACGTCGTGGAGCGCCGGAAACAGCTCAAACTCCTTGCGCACGTTGACAACGCGAACTTCCATACAGATCCCTCAGTTAGTTGATGCATGTCGTTGTCCCAAAACCGCTACACACTTTTGGGCGACATGCATCTTAGTGTCCGCGCGTCGCGGCGATCTCGGCGCCGTAGCGCATCTCGAGAAGTGTTTTCAAGACCAGTGTCACCAGCGCTAGGCCGGCAAGCAGCGAAGCGACGGCGAAAGCGCCGACGGCGTTGTACTCATTGTAGAGGATTTCGACATGCAGCGGCATGGTGTTGGTGAGGCCGCGTATGTGGCCGGACACCACCGACACCGCGCCGAACTCGCCCATGGCGCGGGCATTGCAGAGCAGCACGCCATAGAGCAGACCCCATTTCACGTTGGGGAGCGTCACATACCGGAAGGTCTGCCAGCCATTGGCGCCCAGCGAAAGCGCGGCTTCCTCGTCGCCATTGCCCTGTTCCTGCATCAGCGGGATCAACTCGCGCGCAACGAAGGGGAAGGTGACGAAAACGGTGGCGAGCACGATGCCCGGCACGGCGAACAAAATCTGGATGCCGTGCGCCTTCAGCCATTCGCCGAGCAACCCCTGTGCGCCGAACAGAAGCACATAGACCAGGCCGGAAATGACCGGCGAGACCGAAAAGGGCAGGTCGATAAGCGTGGTGAGGAAGGCTTTGCCCTTGAACTCGAACTTGGCGATCGCCCAGGCGGCCGAGATGCCGAAAATGACGTTGAGCGGCACCGAGATAGCGGCCACAAGCAGCGTCAGGCGGATCGCCGATCTGGTGTCGGGGCTGCCAAGCGCTTCCGTGTAGGTGCCGATGCCCTTGGCAAGCGCCTCGTGGAAGACGACGATCAGCGGCAGAAGCAGAAAGACGGCGAGGAAGGCAAAGGCAATCCCCATAGCCACCCAGCGCACCGGCTGGCTTTCGGTGACCGCCGCCGACTGGCTTTCGTGAAGCGGCTCGTAGGATTTGATCTCGGGGTCAGCCATAGCGCTTGCGGCTCCATGACTGCACGAGATTGACGACCAAAAGCATTACAAAGGACAGCGCCAGCATGATCGCGGCGATCGCGGTCGCCGCGGCGTAATTGTATTCCTCCAACCTGATCACGATCAGAAGCGGTGCGATCTCCGATTTGAAGGGCAGGTTGCCGGCAATGAAGATGACCGAGCCGTATTCGCCGACGCCGCGCGCGAAAGCGAGCGAGAAGCCGGTGATGATGGCCGGCGCCAGTCCGGGGAAGAGCACGCGAGTGATGATCTGGAAGCGGTTGGCGCCCAGCGTGGCCGCCGCCTCCTCGACCTCCTTGTCGAGTTCTTCCATGATCGGCTGGACAGTGCGCACGACGAAAGGCAGCCCGATGAAGACGAGCGCCACGACAATGCCGAGTGGCGTGTAGGCAACCTTGATGCCGAGCGGTGCCAGAAGGTGGCCGATCCAGCCGTTCGGTGCGTAAAGGGTGGTTAGCGCGATGCCGGCGACCGCCGTGGGCAGCGCGAAGGGCAGGTCGACCATCGCATCGGCGATGCGGCGGCCGGGGAAACGATAGCGGACCAGCACCCAGGCGACGACGGTGCCGAACACGACATTGACCGCGGCGGCGATGAAAGCGGTGCCGAAGCTGATCTTCAGCGCGTTGAGGGTGCGGCGGTCGACGGCGATCGCCCAGAAATCGGTCCAGCCGAGCGCGGCCGAACGCCAGACCAGCCCCGAGAGCGGGATGAGGATGATGAGCGTGAGGTAGGCAAGCGAGAAGCCGAGCGTCAATCCGAAACCCGGAATGACGCTCGGCTGTCTGAACCGCCACCCCGCCTGGGCGGGTGCTGTGGTCATGTCGTCCTGATCTATATCCTAGCTTACTGGGCCGGCTTATAAATCTGGTCGAATACACCACCGTCGCCGAAATGGTAAGGCTGCGCTTTCTTCCAGCCGCCGAATTGCGGATCGTCGACGGTGACAAGCTTGATTGCCGGCAGCTTGGCAAGGTCCTCGGCGGGCACCAGGTCGGGCTTGGCCGGACGATAGTGGTTCTTGGCGATGATGGTCTGGCCTTCCTTGGAATAGAGCCAGCCGAGATAAGCCTCGGCGACCTTGCGCGTGCCCTTGGCGTCGACATTGGCATCGACGACGGCGACCGGCGGCTCGGCAAGGATCGAGGTCGGCGGGTAGACGATGTCGAAATTGTCGGCGCCGAATTCGTCAAGCGCGAGATAGGCCTCGTTCTCCCAGGCGATCAGCACGTCGCCGAGGCCCTTCTGCGCGAAGGTCACCGTCGAGCCGCGCGCGCCGGTATCGAGCACCGGGACATTGGCGTAAAGCTTGCCGACGAATTCCTTGGTCTTGGCTTCGTCTTTGCCGTCATTGGCGTTGGCATAGGCCCAGGCGGCAAGATAGTTCCAGCGCGCGCCGCCGGACGTCTTCGGGTTCGGCGTGATCACCTGGACGCCGTCCTTAACCAAGTCGCTCCAGTCGTGGATGCCCTTGGGATTGCCCTTGCGCACCAGGAAGATGATGGTCGAAGTGTAGGGTGCCGAGTTGTTCTCGAACTTGGTGCGCCAGTCAGGGTTGATCTTCTTCGTCTTCGAGACGATGGCGTTGATATCGCCTTCGAGCGCCAGCGTCACGACATCGGCGTCGAGACCGTCGATCACCGCCCTGGCCTGTGCGCCCGATCCGCCATGCGACTGCTGGATGGTGACGGTCTCGCCAGTCTCGGCCTTCCAGTGCGCGGCGAAGGCCTCGTCATAGGCCTTGTAGAGCTCACGGGTCGGGTCGTAGGACACGTTCAGAATGGTCGTATCGGCAAACGCGAAACCGAGCGTGCCGAACTGGACAGATGTGGCGACCAGCGCGCCGAGCAGTTTCCTGAAATGAGGGTTGGTCATTTCCGCCTCCGTTGATGACGGCCGAACTCTACCGAATTGATAGAATTTAGATGCATTCAATGTTGCCTTTTTTGCCCCATCAAAGCAATTTTTCGCCGACGGCCGGCATATTCGGGAAACATTTTCCTCATATTAGCCAGAGCAGGCTCTGCGCCTGTCCGACGCCATCTAGAGACGGCTGGCGTGGCGGCAAGGTCTGAGCAGCGTGAGATTTGCGTTGGGGTCGATCCGCCCTTTCATGGCGCGGTGACGGGAAAGTCGAAACGCTGCTTGGCGAACGGTTCGTCTCGCAGCGTGAAGTGCCACCATTCGCGCGCATAATTGCGGAAACCGGCGGCGCGCATGGCCGACAGCAGCCTCTTGCGGTTGGCTGCCGCTTCGGCGGGAAGAGGGCGGTGGGCCGTCTCGCTCGTCGGGTCGAAACAGTCGAAGCCGGTGCCGAAATCGAGCGTGACCGCATCGGGGGCGCCGCAGGCGGGATCAGCGGCGCTTTTCTTGTCCATGGCGGCGAAGGCGAGGTCGACAGTCGAACCGCGCGAGTGGCTGGACAGTTCGCCGACATAACCCTTGGCAATGAGATCGCCGCGTTTGGCCGTCGGGTACCATTGCGGGTCGGGCGGACCGCCTTCTTTCGTCCATCTCCCCATGTCGGCGACGGCGCGCGCCGGGCGGTAGCAGTCGAAGACGACGAGCGTCAGGCCTTTGGCGCTCAATGCTTTCTGGACACTGGAGAGCGCCTTTGCCGCCTGTTCTGTCAGGATGCAGGCGGGGGCTTCGTAACCATCCACCTTGCGGCGCAGGAAGTTCTTGATACCGGCATAGCGGATATCCTGACGGATGGTCGGATCGACATCGGCGAGCCTGACGAAGCCGGCGGGCAGGGGATCGGCGCGGGCGGGGACGGAGATTGCTGGCAGGAGAGCCAGCGTTGCGAGGATTGTGGCTGCTCCCAGCCAAGGTTGGCGCGAGGCACCCCCCTCTGGCCTGCCGGCCATCTCCCCCGCAAGGGGGGAGATTGGCAGCTTCGATGCCGACTCTATCTTTCTGACGTTGAAGAT
>NZ_RZSL01000360.1:0-6388 GCF_003997355.1 Mesorhizobium sp. M1E.F.Ca.ET.041.01.1.1
GCCGCAACGGCTGGGCGCCGATGATCGGCGGCCTGCAGGTGACCTATGTGCGCGAGATCAGGCTGTGGCGGCGTTTCGAGGTTGTGTCCTCCATCGAGACCTGGGAAGGCACCTCGGTCATCGGCAGGCACCGCTTCGTCCTCGACAATGGCGAGACGGCGGCGCTGATCTTGACCACCGGCGGCGTCTACGACCGGCGTGGCGGCCGCTTTCTCGGCATCGACGAGGTCGTGGCGGCACTTGGCCGTTCCGCGCAGCCGCGTCCGCCAACTGAAGCCGAGCGGGCGTTCATGGTCTCGCACCGGAATCTGCGCGAGCAGGCCAAGCGAGCCTGATTGTCGGCGATCCGACGCTTCGCCAGTGGACAATCAACCAGCCGCGCGCTAGACAGCGTTGAGGCATTTTTTCCTGTTTCAAAGGGAGAGCGAACTTGCTCTCACACGATCGCGTCTGGGCCGCAATCGACGCTCTTGCCGAGCGCTATTCGCTGTCCGCTTCAGGTCTCGCCAGGCGCGCGGGTCTCGATTCGACCGCCTTCAACAAATCCAAACGCCTGTCCTCCGACGGCCGGCCGCGCTGGCCCTCGACCGAATCGCTGGCCAAGATCATCGAGGCCACCGGCGCCTCGCTGGATGAATTCACAGGGCTGGTCGAAGGTCGCAGCGGCTCCGCCGCGCCGCAGCGCACGGCCGTGCCGCTGCTTGGCTTTGCCCAGGCCGGTGCCGGCGGCTTCTTCGATGATGCCGGCTATCCCTCGGGGCAGGGCTGGGATCTGGTGGAGCTTCCGACGCGGGCGGCGGAAACATCCTATGCGCTGAAGGTTCAGGGCGATTCCATGCTGCCGCTATACCGCAACGGCGACGTGCTGATCGTCGAGCCGGGGGCGCCGACGCGCAAGGGCGACCGCGTCGTCGTCAAGACCACTGCCGGCGAGGTCATGGCCAAGGTGCTCGATCGGCAGACCGCCAAGGCGATCGTGCTGGTCTCGCTCAATCCCGCTCACCCGGACCGCGACATCCCGATGCGCGATGTCGAATGGGTGGCGCGGATCGTCTGGGCCAGCCAGTAGGTCCGGGCTGGTGCGGGTCCCCCATCTTGCCCTCGCGCTTGTGGCGGTTCCGGCAATGGCGGCGATGGTCGTCGCCGGAGGCCGCTCGCTGAAGGGCAGCGAAAGCGTCGTCACGGTCGACCAGATCGATCCGGTCGCCGATACGGTACCGGGGCAAGGCACCGAAGCGGCGCCCGAGGAATCGGCGACCTCAGCCATTCTGGCACCAGCCGCTCCGCAACCGCCAAAGCCGGCGGCGCGCTCGCGGGCGATCGATCCCGAGGTGGTGGCGCCGCCCGATTTGACCGACGAGGCGCTCGAGCGGGTCGAACCACGCGCGCCGCTCAGCGATCTGGCGCTGGCCGGCCCGCCCAAGCCGCGCAAATCGAAGATGCCGGATGGCCAGGATGGCAGCAAGCTGTTCCAGCCCGTCGCCTCCGCCGCAGGCGTTATCGAGTCGAAAGGCTATTCTGTCACCGTTTCAGGTATCGACGTCGTGAAGGACAACGAGACTTGCAACGACGACGAAGGCAAATCCTGGGCGTGCGGTGCGCGTGCCCGGACCGCATTCCGTGCCTTCCTGCGCGGACGGACAGTGGCCTGCGCCGTGCCTTCGCAAGGCGAGCGCGGCGCCGTTTCCACCGAGTGCTGGGTCGGCAACAAGGATGTCGGCCAGTGGCTGGTGGAAAACGGCTGGGCGCGACCTGCGCAAGGCGGCCCCTATGCCGAGGCGGGCGACAAGGCGCGCGCGGCGAAGAAAGGCATTTTCGGCGCCGCCCCGAACCTTGGCGGCTTGCCGGCGCTCCCGGCCGCTACAGCCCCGGCGCCAGCCGCGCCGAGTTCCATCCTGCCGGCGGAAGATAGCGCCGTTACGCCGCCAACTGACCAGCCAGCGCCCGCTCAATGAGCGCGCGCGTCTCGGCGATGCCGTAAAGCGCCGCGAAGGAGCCGAAGCGCGGTCCGCGCTCCTGCCCGATCAGCACCTGGTAGATCATCTGGAAGAAGGCGACCGACACGCCGGGTCCGCCTTCCGGACTCTGCTTGGAATGGTCCTGATAGCGCTCGATCCGCCGCGCGACGTTGAGCGCCGCGTTCTGGATCGCCTCGCCGTCCGCGCCTTGCGGGAGCGCGCCGAGCGCCTCCGACAGCTTCGCCAGCGCCTCGCGCTCCACGTCGTCGGCGGCGCGATAGACCTTGGTCGGCTTTACGAAGTCGTCGAAGTAGCGGATCGCATAGCCGGTCAGCCGGTCGAGCTCCGGATGCGTCTTCGGCGTCACGCCGGGGGCATGGCGCGAGATGAAGCCCCACAGCACCGCCTTGTCATGCGCGTTGGAGGCGCTAACCAGATTGAGCAGCAGCGCGAAGGGCACCGGCAGGTCGATCGCCGGCGGGTTGCCGTCATGCATGTGCCAGACCGGGTTGCCGAGCCGCTCCTTCCAGTCCTGCCGCGGATAGGCGGACAGGAAGGCGTAGTATTCGTCGACCGCTTTCGGGATGACGTCGAAATAGAGCTTTTTGGCCTGCCGCGGCCGCTGGTACATGTAGAGGCCGAGGCTTTCGGTCGGCGCGTAGGTCAGCCACTCGTCGATGGTGAGACCGTTGCCCTTCGACTTCGAGATCTTCTGGCCGTTCTCGTCGAGGAACAGCTCGTAGACGAAATGCTCGGGCGCGCGGCCGCCAAGGATGTTGCAGATGCGGTCGTAGATCGCCGCGTTGGTCTGGTGGTCCTTGCCGAACATCTCGAAATCGACGCCGAGCGCAGCCCAGCGCATGCCGAAATCCGGCTTCCACTGCAGCTTCACCTTGCCGCCGGTGACCGGCAGCGTGGTCTCGGAGCCTTCGTCGTCGAAGGTGATCGTGCCGGCCTTGGCATCGACATGCTTCATCGGCACGTAGAGCACGCGTCCGCTCTTCGGCGAGATCGGCAGGAACGGGCTGTAGGTCGCTTGACGCTCCGGCCCAAGCGTCGGCAGCATCACCGCCATGATCTCGTCATAGCGCTCGGCGGCGCGCAGCAGCACTTCGTCGAAGCGGCCGGACTTGTAATACTGGGTCGCGCTGGCGAATTCGTAGTCGAAGCCGAACGTGTCGAGGAAGCGGCAAAGCATCGCGTTGTTGTGGTCGGCGAAGCTCGCATAGTCGCCGCCGAATGGATTGGGCACGGCGGTCAGCGGCTTGTGCAGATAGGGCTCGAGCGCTGCGCGATCCGGCACGTTGTCGGGGATCTTGCGCATCCCGTCCATGTCGTCGGAGAAGCAGAGCAGCTTGGTCTTGACCTTGTCCCCGGTCAGCACTCGGAAGGCGTGCCGCACCATCGTGGTGCGCGCCACCTCGCCGAAGGTGCCGATATGCGGCAGGCCGGACGGGCCGTAGCCGGTTTCGAACAGGACGGTCTCGGGGAAATCCTTGTCCTTGTAGCGCGCAATGATCTTCTTGGCTTCCTCGAACGGCCACGCCTTGCTTTCGGCGGTAGCCGCAAGCATCTCGGGATTGAGATCGATGATGTTTGATCCCGTCATGTCACTTTCCAGCTCATGTGCCGGCTTGGCGGCACCAAAGATTTTTCAAACCGGTCTCTAGGCGCGACGGGCCGGAGCGTCAACGATTTGCGGCGGTTTTCCTTGCGGCGCCACAACGAGGCCCCTACGTTGAGGGCACCAATATCGAGGAGTTTTGAATGCGTTCACTGACGCCGCACGAAGCCATGATCTACCTGATGGTCATCACCTCGGCTTCGGACCGCGACATGACCGATGTCGAGCTGGCGCGGATCGGCGACGTCGTCCGCTCGTGGCCGGTGTTCATCGATTTCAACCAGGACAGGCTGGTCGCGGTGGCGCAGGAATGCCAGAAGGCGCTGAATGACGAGGCTGGGCTGGAAGGCGTGCTTGCGCGTGTCGCCGAGACATTGCCGGAGCGGCTCCGCGATACCGCCTATGCGGCCGCTTTCGAAGTGGCCGCCGTCGATCTCGAAATGCGCATGGAAGAGGTGCGGGTGCTGCAGCTCATCCGCCTCAAGCTCGACCTCGACACATTGACCGTTGCGGCTATAGCGCGCGCGGCGAAGGCGCGCCTGCGTACGCTGACCTAAAAGAAGCTCACAGGGAAATAGCGCAGGTAGAACTCGGCGAAGATGCCTTTGATCGAGATTTCCTGCAGCGCATAGTCGAAAGCTGCCGCCAGTGCCGGGTCGCCCGCCCTGGTGGCGATCGCCATGCCCGAGCCCAGATATTCCGGCGCCAGATACGGCCCGCCGGCGAAGCGGCAGCAACCGGCGGCATTCGAGCCGCCCAGCCAGAAGGCAAAGCGCATGCCGTCGCCGAAGGCGGCATCGATCTTGCCGGCCTTGAGGTCGGCGTAGAGGTCCTCGGGGTTGTCAAAGGGCACCACCTGCACTGTGCTGAAATAGTCGCGCAGCATCTTCTCATGTGCCGAGCCTGCCATGACGCCGACCCGCTTGCTGCGCAGCTTGTCGAGGATCGGCTCGGTGAAGGCCTTGGCCTTCGGCATGATGAAGCGCGCCGGAAACTGCAGGTACGAACGCGAGAAGGCATATTTCTCGCGGCTTTCCGGCGTCGCCGCGATGCCGGCGATGATCGCCTCGCCTTCGCCCTTCTGCAGCGCGCCTTCCAACTCGTTCCAGGGCAGCGCCTGGATCTGACATTTCTCGACGATGCCGAGTTCCGCGCAGATCGCCCGCGCCAGGTCGATATGGAAGCCTGACAGCCGGCCGGCGCCGTCGAGGAAGTTGAACGGCGGAAAATCGGTGGTGGTGAGGAATCTCAATCGCGGCAGCGCGGAAAGGTCGGGCTTGGGCAGCCGTTCCTTGGCGTCCCACAGCACTGGCACCTTCGGCTCCGCGGCCTGAGTCGCGCCGGCAAGCGGCGCCCCCCCGATTAGCGCCGAGATCAGGGCCAGAAATATCCACCGGAAAGTCACGATAAGGTTCCGCCCAGTCATGTTCCTTGGCTTTTCGTACGAAAACAGTGCAGGCACAACGGTTTTTGATTTCAAACGGGCGAATTCGGCGTATGGTTTAGCACATCTGCAAGTGGCAGCATGCGCGCCGGCAACGGGGGAGGTCACCGGCGTCACGAAAAAGCTTGCGATGCGGGGGTTGATGGCGAAGGGTGGTTCGGGCATCTACCGTCGGTCATGAAGCAAAAGCAACATGGGGTAGATGTTGCGATGAGCATGTTCGATAGAACTCTGGAATACATAGACCAATTGCAGCGCGCCAACACTGCCGCGGCGGTGTGCGAGCGGCTGCTCGGCGTCACCTCGAATTTCGGGCTGACGGCGCTGATGGCCGGAACCGTGCCGCAGCCCGGCACGCCGCGCAGCCAGCAGAAAGATCATGTGCTTCTCTGTGACTGGCCGGGCGAGTGGCTGGAGCGCTACGTGGCGCGCAACTATGTCGACCATGATCCGGTCGTCAGCCACATGAAGCAATTGCAGGCCCCGTTCCAGTGGCGGGAGGCCTCCCAGGCCATCATCATCGACAAGAGCAGCGACGAGGTCATGGGCGATGCCCGCGAGTTCAAGCTGCGCGATGGTCTCGCCTTCCCGTTGGTCACGCTCGACGGCCAGATCGTCATGGTCTCGTTGGGCGGCGAGTCCGTCGAGCTGTCGGAAGCCGAGTTCGGGATGGTCTCGCTGGTGTCGACCTACGCCGTCGGCCGTGCCATGCAGCTTCATACGATGGCCGGCAAGGTCATCGATCACATAGAATTGACGCCGCGCGAGCGCGAGTGCCTGCAATGGGCCGCGGTCGGCAAGTCCGAGTGGGAAATCTCGCAGATCCTCGGCATCTCGGAGCACACCTCCGAGAAACACCTTCTTAACGCCAAAAGCAAACTCGGCGCCGCCAATCGTGTGCAGGCAGTCGCCGAGGCGATCAGGCGTGGCTATATTAGCTAGGCTGGCCGTTTCGGCCTGGAAATGCTTGCCTGCGCCAGCACGCAACATTTTCGGGAAAGCCCGGCCGTATCTCCTTCCGGGAGACGGCTAATGCTTTCTTAACGCAAAAGCAAACTCGGTGCCGCCAACGGGTCCAAGCTGTCGCGGACGCCATTGGGCGAGGTTATATTAGCCAGGTCGGCCGTGCTGGCCTAGAAATTCTTGCCTACGCGATCGCGTAATATTTTCGGGAAAGCCCGGCCGTATCTTCCTCTTAAGCCCAGGAGACGGCTAATGCTTTTTTCCCTCACCACTCAGGAATTGATGGAGCGTCCCGACCTTTGGGAAGCGGTCCATCGCCTGCGCCACAGGATCTTCGTCGAGGAGATGGGATGGACCGATCTCGATCGCCCGGACGGCCTCGAGATCGACCAGTTCGAC
>NZ_RZSL01000361.1:0-6368 GCF_003997355.1 Mesorhizobium sp. M1E.F.Ca.ET.041.01.1.1
CTGGTGCTGATCTGCACCATCTTCCAGACGCTCAACCCGGTATTTCTGTCGCCGAACAATCTCGTCAACCTTTTGTTCGACTGCTCGACGGTCGGCATTATCTCGCTCGGCATCGTTTGCGTTCTGATGGTCGGCGAGATCGACCTGTCCGTCGGCTCGGTCAGCGGCCTGTCCTCGGCGCTGCTCGGCGTGCTGTGGGTCCAGTGGGGCTGGCCGGTAGGGCTTGCGATGCTGGCGGCGATGGCGGTCGGGTTCGTGACCGGCTGCGTCTATGCGTTCCTGCTCAACAGGCTCGGCATGCCGAGCTTCGTGTCGACGCTGTCGGGCCTGCTCGCCTTCCTCGGGCTGCAGCTCTACATCCTCGGCCCGACCGGCTCGATCAATCTGCCCTACGACTCGCCACTGGTGAATTTCGGCCAGCTCCTGGTGATGCCGCACTGGGTGTCGTACACGCTGGCCGTGGTGCCTGGCGTGCTCGCCCTGGTTCTCGGCTACCGCAAGGCGCAGCGACGCCAGGCCGCCGGGCTGTCGTCGCGTTCCTTCGGCGGGCTTCTCCTCCAGGCCGTGGCGATCACCCTCGCGCTCGAACTGGTGGCCTACTACCTCAACCTGTCGCGCGGCGTGCCCTGGATGTTCGCCCTGTTCGTTGGCCTGGTCGTGGCCATGAATTACGCGCTGAAGCGGACCCAGTGGGGCCGCTCGATGACTGCCGTGGGCGGCAACCGCGAGGCGGCGCGTCGCGCCGGCATCAATGTGCGCCTGATCTACACCAGCGCCTTCGCGCTCTGCGCCACGCTGGCGGCGACTGGTGGCCTGCTCTCGGCCGCTCGTCTGGCGACCGCCAGCCAGCAGGCCGGCACCGGCGACGTCAACCTCAACGCCATCGCGGCGGCCGTCATCGGCGGCACCAGCCTGTTCGGCGGCCGCGGCAGCGCCTATTCGGCGCTGCTCGGCATCATCGTCATCCAGTCCATCGCAAGCGGCCTGACGCTGCTCGATCTGTCATCCTCGCTCCGGTACATGATCACCGGCTGTGTGCTGGCGATCGCGGTCATCGTCGATTCTCTCGCCCGCCGCTCGCGTGTCTCACACGGCCGCGCCTGACGGCTCATTGAAGAGGATCGCAATGTCTGAAAGTCTCTCCGGCAAGGTTGCCGCAATCACTGGTGCTGCCTCCGGCATTGGGCTGGAATGCGCCCGCGCCATGCTCGCCGTCGGCGCAAAGGTCGTGCTGGTCGACCGGGCCGAGGATCGGCTGAAGGAGCTTGTCGCCGAGCTCGGCGACAATGCTTGCGCCGTGGTCACCGACCTGCTCGACCCGGCGAGCGTCAACCGCATGATGCCGGAGATCCTGGAGAAGGCCGGCACTCTCGACATCTTTCATGCCAATGCCGGCGCCTATGTCGGCGGCGAGGTGGCGTCCGGCGATCCCGACCAATGGGACAAGATGCTCAACCTCAACATCAACGCCGTCTTCCGCACCGTCCATGCCGTGCTGCCGCATATGATCGAGAAGAAGAGCGGCGACATCATCGTCACCAGTTCCGTCGCCGGCTTCGTCCCCGTTGTCTGGGAGCCGATCTACACCGCCTCGAAATTCGCCGTGCAGGCCTTCGTGCATACGGTACGCCGCCAGGTGCTGAAGCACGGCATCCGCGTCGGCGCGGTCGCGCCCGGCCCCGTGGTGACGGCGCTGCTGAGCGACTGGCCGAAGGCCAAGATGGAAGAGGCGCTGGCCGCCGGCAGCTTGATGGAGGCCAAGGAGGTGGCCGACGCCGTGCTCTTCATGCTGACGCGGCCGCGCAACGTCACCATTCGCGACCTCGTCATCCTGCCGCAGAGCGTGGACATCTGAACCGCCCCTCCAACGCGATGGAGCCGCAATCATGATCCTCGACCGCTTCCGACTGGAAGATAAGGTGGCGCTGGTGACCGGCGGCACACGCGGCATCGGCCTTGCCATCGCCAAGGCGCTCGGGGAAGCCGGCGCGCATGTCGTCGTTGCGGGCCGGACCATGAAGGACGACGCACGGCAGGAACTCGCGGGTCTTGCCTTCGATTTCCTCGCCGCGGAAATGCTGGACGAGAAGGCGCCGGACAGGCTGGTCGCCGATACGCTCGCCAAGGCTGGTCGGCTCGACATCCTGGTTAACAGTGCCGGCATTGCGGTGCATGGCGACAGCGGTGACTATCCTGAGGACATCTGGCGCAGGACGATGGCGATCAATGTCGATGCCGTGTTCCGCTGCTGCCGGGCGGCGCTGGGGCCGATGCGGCGTCAGGGCGGCGGCGCGATCCTCAATGTCGGCTCGATCTCCGGCATAGTCTCCAACATTCCGCAGAACCAGGTCGCGTACAACAGCTCCAAGGCTGCGGTGCATATGATGACCAAGAGCCTCGCCAGCGAGGTCGCGGCCGAGAACATCCGCGTCAACGCCGTGGCGCCCGGCTATGTCGAGACGGACATGTCGCGCGGCGGCATCGAAAACCCCGAATGGTTCCCGATCTGGCGCGGCATGACGCCGATGGGTCGCGTCGGCCGGCCGGAGGAGGTTGCGGCGGCCGCACTTTTCCTGTGCTCTCCCGCCGCGAGCTATGTAACCGGCGAGGTGCTGGTCATCGATGGCGGCTATACGACGCGCTGATATAGTCTCGCCGAGGCAGGAGAACCGGTATGAAACTCAAGGATAAGGTCGCCGTCGTCACCGGCGGCGCGCAAGGCATCGGGGCGGCCATCGTGCGCGGCTTCGCCGCCGAAGGCGCCCATGTCGTCATCGCCGATATGGCGATCGACAAGGCGGACGCGCTGGCGCGCGAGCTCGGCGGCAAAGCAACAGCCGCGCAGCTCGACGTGCGCGACCTCGCCTCGATCGAGGCGATGGTCGATAGCGTGACGAGGACGCATGGCGGCATCGACATCCTGGTCAACAACGCCGCCGTCTTCGACATGGGGCCGCTGCTGGAGATTTCGGAAAGGAGCTTCGACCTGCAATTCTCGGTCAATGTGAAAGGCCTGTTGTTCACGCTGCAGGCAGTGGCCAAGCGCATGGTCGCGCAAGGGCGCCGCGGCAAGATCATCAATATGGCATCGCAGGCCGGACGGCGCGGCGAGGCACTGGTCGCTGTCTACTGCGCGACCAAGGCCGCGGTGATCAACATCACGCAATCGGCCGGACTTGCGCTCATCAAGCACGGCATCAACGTCAACGGCATCGCGCCGGGCGTGGTCGACACGCCGATGTGGGACCAGGTCGACGCGCTGTTCGCGCGCTACGAGAACCTGCCGATCGGCGAGAAGAAGCGGCAGGTCGGGCTGGCGGTGCCGGCAGGGCGCATGGGCGATCCGGACGATTATCGGGGCGCGGCCATTTTCCTGGCCTCGAGCGACGCCGATTATGTCGTCGCGCAAACCCTTAATGTGGACGGCGGCAACTGGATGAGCTGAAGCGGGGGTGAGGCTTCAGGCCGCGGCAGCCGTCGCCGTGCTCTCGGCGAAGGGGGCCTTCGGCAAGCAAGTCCTGGAGGTGGGCTACCGGCATTTCGGAAGCCGCCTTCGCCGAGGAATTGCCTGGACCGGCACGATGTTTCTCAGTGTAGAATGGGAGTTCATGAGGGCAGCGGGTGTTGGCCGTCATAGCTGCGTTGGGGGGTAGCCGAGATGGATGCGGAAAAGTCGATCTGCAAACTGACCGAGGCGCCGATCACCTGCACAACACCGCTTCAGGGGCTGTGAGGATGTCGGGCGAGGCGAGGCGCTGGTCGTTCCTCGCGCTGGCTTGCCTGGCCGTGGTTCTTTCGCTCACCACCTGGTTTTCGGCAACGGCGGTGATTCCCGAACTCGAGACGCGCTGGCAGCTTGGCGCCGCCGCAGCGGCCTGGCTGACCAACGGCGTGCAGGCGGGCTTCGTCATCGGAGCGCTGACCTCGTCGATCCTTGGGCTGCCGGATCGTTGGCGGCTCAATCGCATGATGGCGGGCGCGGCGGCGCTGGCAGGGGCGGCGAACCTGGTCCTGCTGATCGAGCCCGGCGCTGTCGTTGCGGTCCTCGCCCGGTTCGTCACCGGCATTGCGCTGGCGGGTGTCTATCCGCCGGCGATAAAGCTGATGGCGACCTGGTTTCGCAAGGAGCGCGGCCTGGCGCTCGGCCTGCTGATCGCGGCGCTGACGCTCGGCTCGGCGCTGCCGCATTTGGTGCGGGCCATCGGCGCCGGGGTCGACTGGCGCGTCGTCGTGAGCGCCAGCTCGTTGTGCGCGTTCGTCTCCGCGGCAATCTTCGGACGCGCCCTGCATGAAGGCCCGTTTCCATTTGCGCGATCGGTCGTCGACCCACGCCAGGTCGGGGCGATTATCCGCGACCGCCCGGTCATGCTCGCCAATCTCGGCTATTTCGGCCACATGTGGGAGCTCTACGCCATGTGGGGCTGGTTCCTGGCTTATGCGGGAGCCGCGCTTGCTGCCGGCAACCCGATCTTTTCCGGAAATGTTTCGCTGCTCACCTTCGCGGTGATCGCAGTGGGCGCGCTCGGCGCCGCCGGCGGCGGCCTGCTGGCCGATCGTGTCGGCCGCTGCAACACAACGGCGCTGTCGATGGCGCTATCCGGCGCGTGCGCACTGCTGATCGGCGTCTTCTTCGACGGTCCGTCCTGGCTGTTCGTCGCCGTCGCCCTGGTCTGGGGCGTCTCGGTCGTTGCCGACTCCGCGCAATTCTCGGCCGCCGTGACGGAACTTGCCGAGCCGCATCTCGTCGGATCGGCGCTGGCCTTCCAGATGGGTATCGGCTTTGCCATCACCATCGCCGCCATCTGGATGGTGCCGCTGTTCGGCGAGGCCATCGGCGGCTGGCGCTGGGCGTTCCTGTTGCTGGTGCCTGGTCCGGCCATCGGCGCCGCCGCAATGCTGGCGCTGCGGGCCGATCGGTCGGCGCTCAAGCTTGCCGGCGGCCGGCGGTAGGTTCCGGCTGGCCGTCGAATCCTGGGCGTGGCCGGAAAGCTCCGTCCAGCCACGCGCTCACCCCCGCCGGGCGCTTTCTCCGGTTCCTGCCGATTGGGAGGAACGATCTCGCGGCTGACGCATTTTGGTTCCCATCAACAGTTTGAGGGAATCCATGCGCATTGCCCATGTCGCGCCGCTCTATGAGTCCGTCCCCCCGAGATTTTACGGCGGCACCGAGCGCATCGTCTCTTATCTCACCGAAGCGCTGGTGGAATTGGGGCACGATGTGACGCTGTTCGCCAGCGGCGACAGCGAGACCTCGGCGCGGTTGGTGCCCGGCCGCGACCAGGCGATCAGGCTCGACCCGCGGCCGAAGAAATCGGAGATCGCGGCCCATCTCGCGATGCTTGCTGACGTGCGCGAGCGGGCCGGCGAGTTCGACGTCATCCACTTCCATCTCAGCCATTTCGCGCATTTTCCGTTCTTCGAGCACATGGCGGGACGAACGGTGACGACGCCGCATGGCCGGCTCGACTATGTCGACCTGGCACCGGCCTACAGGCGCTTCCCACGCTTCCCGATGATCTCCATCTCGCACAGCCAGAAGCGGGGATTGCCCGACGCCAACTGGATTGCCACGATCCATCACGGGATCCCGGTCGATGCCTATCAGCCCACATATGACCCGTCACCCGAAGAGCCGTATCTGGCCTTTCTCGGGCGCCTCTCGCGCGACAAACGGCCGGACCGCGCGATCGATATCGCGCGACGTTCCGGGCTGAAGCTGAAGCTGGCGGCCAAGATCGGCGACGATGACCGCGCCTATTTTCACGACGAGATCGAGGCGCTCATCGACGGCGACCGCGTCGACTATGTCGGCGAGATCGCTGAGGACGAGAAGGCGGCATTTCTCGGCAACGCCGCCGGTCTCCTGTTTCCCATCGATTGGCCGGAGCCGTTCGGCCTGGCGCCGATCGAGGCCATGGCCTGCGGCACGCCGGTCATCGCCTGGAATTGCGGCGCCTTGCCGGAGATCATCGACCAGGGCGTGACCGGCTTTGCCGTGGACACCGTCGATGAGGCTGTCGCTGCAATGCCGGCCCTTCTCGAGCTTGATCGGCGGCAGGTGAGGGCGGTCTTCGAAAAGCGGTTTTCGGTCACCAGGATGGCGCGCGACTATCTCGCCGCCTATATGCGCCTGATCGGCATCCGGGAGGCGAAGGCCTCCTGATCGGCATTGTCTTTCGGGCGGGACAAACGAAGAGGTGACGAATGACGCAGCTCGACGAGCGCAAGCTCGATCCCGCGGTAGCCCTTGCCTCGCTTGACGAAACGGCGCCGCGGGAGCCGCACCGGCTGTTCGCGCTCAAGCAGGGCGACTGTTTTGCCGTCACGGACGCCTATGGCGACATCAGAGGCGCCGGCGACGGTTTCTT
>NZ_RZSL01000362.1:0-6336 GCF_003997355.1 Mesorhizobium sp. M1E.F.Ca.ET.041.01.1.1
GCTACAACACGACGCTGCCGGTGTCGGCCTTCGACGTGAAGCGGCAATTGATCTTTTCCGGACACGGCTTCGTCATCACGCCGCTGGAAACGGGCCTGCGCGTCGGCGGCGCCGTCGAGCTCGGCGGCATCGAGCGGCCGCCGAATTACGCGCGCTCGAAGGCGATGCTGGAAAAAGCAAAGCGCTTTCTGCCGGGCCTCGATCCGTCGGGCGGCATCGAGTGGATGGGTTTTCGCCCGTCGCTGCCGGATTCGCTGCCGGTCATCGGGCGGGCACGGACACCGAATGTCTTCTATGCTTTCGGCCACGGCCATCTCGGCCTGACCCAGGCGGTGGCGACCGGCCGCTTGATCCGCGATCTCGTTCTCGGGCAAACTCCACCGCTCGATCTCAAGCCTTTCCGCCCGCAGCGGTTCTGACAGTACAAGAGAGCACCATGGCCAGGAAATCCTTCTTCTGCATCGACGGCCACACCTGCGGCAATCCGGTGCGGCTGGTCGCAGGTGGCGGACCGCTGCTTGAAGGCGCGACGATGATGGAGCGGCGCGCGCATTTCCTTGCCGAGTACGACTGGATCCGCACCGGCCTGATGTTCGAGCCGCGCGGCCATGACGTGATGTCGGGCTCGATCCTCTATCCGCCGACACGCGAGGACTGCGACATCGCCATCCTTTTCATCGAGACGTCGGGTTGCCTGCCGATGTGCGGCCACGGCACGATCGGCACTGTGACTTTTGCCATCGAGCATGGGCTGGTGAAGCCCAAGACGCCGGGTGTGCTCAGGCTCGACACGCCGGCTGGTCTCGTCGTCGCCGAATACAAACAGGTCGGCGAATATGTCGAGGAGGTGCGCATTACCAATGTGCCGTCCTTCCTCTACGCCGAAGGATTGACGGTGGAATGCCCGGTGCTTGGCGAGATCAGCGTCGACGTCGCCTATGGCGGCAATTTCTACGCCATCGTCGAACCGCAGAAGAACTACCGCGACATGGCCGAGCATTCGGCCGGCGATCTCATCGCCTGGAGCCCCGTGGTGCGCCAGCGCCTCAACGAGAAGTATTCCTTCGTGCACCCGGAAAACCCGGGCATCAACCGGCTGTCGCACATGCTGTGGACCGGCAAGCCGAAGCACGCCGAGGCCGATGCGCGCAACGCCGTCTTCTATGGCGACAAGGCGATCGACCGCTCGCCTTGCGGCACAGGCACCTCGGCGCGCATGGCGCAACTCCACGCCAAGGGCAAGCTGAAAGCGGGCGACAGCTTCGTGCATGAATCGATCATCGGCTCGCTGTTCAGAGGCCGGGTCGAAAAGGAGGTCAGCGTGGCCGGCAAGCCGGCGATCGTCCCCTCGATCGGCGGCTGGGCGCGCATGACCGGATTGAACACCATCTTCATCGACGACCGTGATCCGTTCGCGCACGGATTCGTCGTCACGTGATGTAGTCGCCGACGGCGCCGTCAGACGCCCGCATACCCTTCTGTCGAGACCTGATCGCGGAACCAGTCCGCGAACTTGATGTCGGCAGCGGAAGGTTGCGCCGACATCGTCAGAAAGTAGCCTTTGTCGGCGTCGGTCGAGATGTCGGAAAGAACGACGAGGTCGCCGCGCATCAACTCCTCGCGGAAAACCTCGATCGGACAAAGCGCGACGCCGTGGCCGGCGATGACGGCTGTTGCCAGGATGTTGAAGTCGGCAAAGACAGGCCCGTTGCCGAGGCTCGTGCCTGCCATGCCCGCCCGGGAAAACCAATCCCGCCAGCCCAACGGTGTCTCGTCATGCAGCAGGTCCGCCGCTGCGATCTCCGCCGGTGTGCCCAGCCGGCCCTTGCGCGCCAGGTAATGCGGGCTGCATGCGGGCCGGCTTATCCGGGAGAAAAGCTTGAGGCTCGTCACATGCGGGGAAGGGTCGGCGCCCAGCGTGATCAGAATGTCGTTGTCCTCGTCGTCAAGCCTGTCCTCCGCCTTTGCATAGGTGACGCGGATCGCGATCTCAGGATGACGGGCAGTGAAGTCCGTCAGGCGCGGCACCAGCCAACGGCTGGCGATGGAGGGAATGCAGCCTACGGACAGCGACTGCGCGCCGGCGCTCCTTCGTATGCGCCGGCAGGCGGCGTTGAGTTCGGCGAGCGCGGCGCCCGCGGACGCCTGAAGCGCCAGTCCCGCCTCGGTCAGACGAACCTTGCGAGCCCCCCTATCGAACAGCGGCACGCCCAACCACTCCTCCAGCCGCCTTATCTGATGGCTGATCGCCGGATGGGTCACATGGAGCTCTTCGCCGGCAGCCGAAAAGCTGAGATGGCGGGCGGCGGCCTCGAAAGCCCGAATGGCATTCAACGGAAGGGAATCCATCTGTAAGTATTCCTAACGGATTGCGCGAAAATCGGTCATTTGAAATCGGGCTCAAACCGAGACATTTTTGGGAATGTCAGTTTTGGCGGTCGCGTGAAGATACCAGAAAAAGCCGCTAAAACTATCGATCCGGAGGCGTTAACCGCTTCCCGCAATCTGTCACAGAAAGAGCGCTCATGTTCATCAGGCAATTGGCTGATGTAGAAAAAACTGACTTCTTCGTCGATTGGGGCAACGGCACCAGCCACCGGCTGCTGACCCAGCGGGACGGCATGGGGTTCACGATCTGCCACACCGTCGTGCGCGCAGGCAGTGAATCGCGCCTTCAATACCGGCGGCATCTGGAAGCCTGCTACTGCATCTCCGGCAGCGGTGAAGTCGAGGACATGGAGGGCACGATACATCGTATCGAGCCGGGCACGATCTATGTGCTCGATGCCCATGACGACCATTTTCTGCGTGCGGACGCCACAGGCGACATGGTGCTGGTCAGCGTCTTCAATCCGCCTCTCAACGGCACCGAGAAGCACAGCCTCAACGGAGCCGGAGGTTCTGCTTACTGAACTTCGCGGGTACTTTCTCGCGACAGCGGCTTCCGGCGGCCGATTCGCTCGACGCAAGGATCGGCGCCCAGTTGGCGCCGGCCTCCGAGGGCACGGTCACGCCGAGGTTCTGAGAGAGCAGGAAGGGCGGCCGCCCTTCTTTCGATCTTCGAGAAAGGACATTCGATGCTTTCCGGCCCCAAACCCGAGTGGCTCACCTTCGACTGCTATGGCACCCTGATCCAGTGGGACGAAGGCTTGCTCGCCGCCGTAGAGACGATCCTTGCCAATCATCCAGGCTCCAACATTGAGCCCCCGACACTGATCCGCGTCTACGACAAGCACGAACACGCGCTGGAGGCCGAGCGGCCGCATAAATCCTTCCGTGCCGTGGCCGGCGAAGCGCTGCGCCTGGCGATGGAGGAGCTGAAGCTCAGCTACGCGCCGGACGACGTCGAGGTGCTGACCGGCAGCATTTCCCGAATGCCGCCATTCCCCGAAGTCGTGCCCGCGCTCGGCGCGCTGAAGGCCCAGGGATTCAAGCTCTGCATCATTTCCAACACCGATGACGACATCATCGCCGGCAATGTCGCGCAGCTCGACGGCCATATCGACCGCGTCATTACCGCGCAGCAGGCTGGCGCCTACAAGCCGGCCCAGCAGATCTTCGATTTCGCCCACAATGCGCTCGGCCTCGATCGCGGCGATATCGTGCATATCTGCGCCAGCCCGCACCTCGATCTCGCGGCCGCCCGCGATCTCGGATTCCGATGTATCTGGATCGACAGGGGCACCGGCCGCAAACCGTTGCCCGACTACGCCCCGGACGCGGTTTTTCGGACCCTCGACCGCGTGCCGCCTTTTCTCGCATCGACCATCTGGGACTGAGGCAGTCGGCGGTGTCGCCTCGCTGTCGCATGACTGTCACACCTCGCGGAATCCTGACCCGGCGGAGGGGGCGGGACTGCAAAACCGACCACGTTGGTCGACGCAAGGAATCATCGCATCAACTTATTTTGACGGCGATTTCTTCGAAACGGTGCGCATGATACGGCTGAATCGTCAAAGACATTGCGTTGTGCCAATGATAGGGTCCGCGATAGTCCAGGGGCCGGGTGCGAAAAAACGGGCAATCGGGTGGCGTGCTTCCAAAACACGCCCGGCGATTGAAAAATCACGTTGCAATCCGGGCTCGAAACTTTACGACTAGGGGAAATACGAAAAGGAATGCGTCCTCGAAGGCGACATTCCAGGGGAGCCGCATAAATATGCAGTACTTCGTCCAGCAGCTTATCAATGGGCTGACGCTGGGATCTATCTATGGGCTGATCGCGATCGGCTATACGATGGTCTACGGCATCATCGGCATGATCAATTTCGCCCATGGCGACATCTTCATGGTCGGCGCCTTCACGGCCCTCATCGTCTTCCTCATCCTCGGCGCGCTGTTCTATTCCGTGCCTGTGGTGGTGGCGCTTCTGATCATGATGATCGTCGGCATGCTGCTCACCAGCCTCTACAATTGGACGATCGAGAAGGTGGCCTACCGGCCGTTGCGCGGATCGTTCCGGCTGGCGCCGCTGATCACCGCCATCGGCATGTCGATCGCGCTGTCCAACTTCGTGCAGGTCACGCAAGGGCCGCGCAACAAGCCGATCCCGCCGCTGGTCAGCCAAGTCTACACGATCGACGGCATCAGCGTCTCGCTGAAGCAGATCATCATCGTTCTGGTGACCGCGGTGCTGCTGGTCATCTTCTGGTATCTCGTCAACAGGACGGCGCTCGGACGTGCTCAGCGCGCCTGCGAGCAGGACCGCAAGATGGCGGCGCTGCTCGGCATCGACGTCGACCGCACCATCTCCATCACCTTCATTATGGGCGCGGCCCTTGCCGCAGTCGCCGGCACGCTGTTTCTGATGTATTACGGCGTGGTGGTGTTCTCCGACGGCTTCGTGCCGGGCGTGAAGGCTTTTACCGCGGCGGTGCTCGGCGGCATCGGCTCGCTGCCGGGCGCGGTGCTCGGCGGGCTGCTGATCGGCTTCATCGAGAGCATGTGGTCAGCCTATTTCTCGATCGACTACAAGGACGTCGCCGCCTTCTCGATCCTGGCGATCGTGCTCATCTTCCTGCCCTCCGGCATCCTGGGCCGGCCTGAAGTCGAAAAGGTCTGATCCTCATGGCCGTTACCGTGTCTCCGGAGCGCGACGTCGTCGTCCCTCCCATCCAACGCGCTTTCCGTGAAGCGCTCTATGCCGGCGCCATCGCGCTCGGCCTGTTCGTGCTGTTCATCGGCCTCAGGACCGACCAGAACATCTCCAACGAGCTGATCCTGGTGCAGCGCTGGGGCCTGCTGGCCCTGGTGGTCATTGCCACCGCCGTCGGCCGCTTCCTCTATGTCGGATACGCGCAGCCGGCGATGGAGCGGGCCAAGGCGGAAAAGGCCAAGGCGCCCGCAGCTATCGCGGCCGAACCGGGCTTTGTGCGGCGCAACTTCAACAAGATTGGCGTCGCGGTGCTGATCGCCTATCCAGTCGTGATGGTCTTGGCGTTCGGCTTTCAGGGTTCGCTGAAATGGGTCGACAATTTCGGCATCCAGATCCTGATCTATGTGATGCTGGCCTGGGGCCTCAACATCGTCGTCGGGCTGGCCGGCCTGCTCGACCTCGGTTACGTCGCCTTCTATGCGGTCGGCGCCTATGCCTATGCGCTGCTCGGCACGCATTTCGGCCTGTCGTTCTGGATCCTGCTGCCCGCCGCTGGCGCCATGGCCGCCTTCTGGGGCGTCATGCTCGGCTTCCCGGTGCTGCGGCTGCGCGGCGACTATCTGGCGATCGTGACGCTCGCCTTCGGCGAGATCATCCGGCTGGTGATCATCAACTGGCGCGAGGTCACCAACGGTTCGGCCGGGGTTTCCGGCATTCCGAAGGTGTCGTTCTTCGGCCTGGTGTCGTTCAACGTCTCGGACCCGAATTATATCGCCAAGGTGCTGCACATCGCCCAGTCGGGCGCCTACTACAAGATCTTCCTCTACTACCTGATCCTGAGCCTGTGCTTCTTCACCGCCTTCGTCACCATCAGGCTTCGCCGGTTGCCCGTCGGCCGCGCCTGGGAAGCCCTGCGCGAGGACGAAATCGCCTGCCGCTCGCTCGGCATCAACACCACCACCACCAAGCTGACGGCATTCGCCACCGGCGCCATGTTCGGCGGCTTCGCCGGCTCGTTCTTCGCCGCCCGGCAGGGCTTCGTCAGCCCTGAATCCTTCGTCTTCCTGGAATCGGCGATCATCCTCGCCATCGTTGTGCTGGGCGGCATGGGTTCGCTGGGCGGCATCGCGGTGGCGGCGCTGGTCATGATCGGCGGCACCGAGATCCTGCGCGAGCTCGGCTTCCTCAAGGCGGTGTTCGGCCCCGATTTCACGCCGGAACTCTACCGCATGCTGCTGTTC
>NZ_RZSL01000363.1:0-6317 GCF_003997355.1 Mesorhizobium sp. M1E.F.Ca.ET.041.01.1.1
CTGGTCGCATCCTTGGCCAAGGGTGAAGCCCGCCCGTGGCCGACGCCCTTCGATGCCGAGATGCGCGATGTGCTGGCGCTGGCGGGCAAAAACGTCTGCGTGCTTGCTTCCGGCGATCCATTCTTCCACGGCGTCGGCGTCACGCTGGCGCGCAAGGTCACGCCGGATGAGATGCTCGCGCTGCCGGCACCGTCGTCGCTATCGCTGGCCGCTTCGCGCCTCGGCTGGGCGCTGCAGGATGTCGAGACCAAATCGCTTCATGGCCACCCGATCGATCTGATCCGCCCCCTGCTCCATCCCGGCGCGCGCATCCTCGCGCTCACATCGGACGGCGACGCACCGGCGGCCATCGCAGGACTGCTCGACGAGAATGGCTTCGGGCCTTCGCGATTGACGGTCCTTGAAGCGCTCGGCGGTCCCGAGGAAAAGCATCGCACCGCCCGCGCCGATGCCTTCGATCTCAAAAAAATCAATTCGCTCAACGTGCTGGCGCTTGAAGTTGAATCGACGACGGATGCGCGCATCCTGCCTTTGACCGTCGGCCTTGCCGATCATCTGTTCGAGCATGACGGCCAGATCACCAAACGAGAGATCCGCGCCATCACACTGTCGGCGCTGGCGCCTCGCCGCGGCGAGTTGCTGTGGGATATCGGCGCCGGCTCCGGCTCGATCGGCATCGAATGGATGCTCGCCCACCCTTCGATGCGCGCCATCGCCATCGAGGCCGACGAGGAGCGCGCCGCCCGCATCCGCCGCAACGCCGCGCATTGCGGCGTGCCCGGCCTTGTCGTGGTCGAAGGCACGGCACCCAAGGCGCTCGCCAAGCTCGAGACGCCGGACGCGATCTTCATCGGCGGTGGCGGCAGCGATGCCGGCGTGCTTGGGAAGGCGATCAAGGCGCTGAGTGCCGGCGGCCGGCTCGTCGCCAACGCGGTGACGCTGGAGATGGAAGCGCTGCTTCTCGATCAGCACACCAGGCGTGGCGGCGACCTCACCCGCATCGCGCTTTCGCGCGCGGCACCGGTCGGGTCCATGCAGGCCTGGCGTCCGGCCATGCCGGTCATGCAATGGAGCTGGGTGAAGCCATGATGGTCGCGGGCATCGGCAGCCGGAAAGGTGTGACGGCGCGCGACGTGCGCGCCGCGATCGAGACCGCGCTCGAAGCGCACGGGCTGGCGATGACAGCACTTTCGGCGCTCGCCACAGGCGAAGTCAAACGCGAGGAGGAAGCGATCTTCCTCGCCGGGCGCGACCTCGACCTGCCGGTGATCGTTGTCACCGACGACGCGTTGCAGGCCGCTTCCGGCGGCACAGTTAGCCATTCCGAACTGTCAGAGACTCATGCCGGCACGCCGTCGGTTTCGGAAGCCTCGGCGCTGGCAGCGGCCGGCAAGGACGCAAAACTGCTCGGGCCGCGCACCGTGCTCGGCCCGGTGACCTGCGCCATCGCTCTTGGCGGAGGCACCGCATGACGGTCCATTTCATCGGCGCCGGCCCGGGCGCGGCCGACCTCATCACCTTGCGCGGCAGTCGCCTGCTGGCGACCTGCCCCGTATGTCTCTATGCCGGCTCGATCGTCGCGCCGGAACTGATCGAACATTGCGCGCCGGGCACCAGACTGATCGACACCGCGCCGATGTCGCTCGACGAGATCGAGGCCGAATATCTCGCCGCCCACAAGGCCGGCCAGGACGTCGCGCGCCTGCACTCCGGCGACCTTTCGGTCTGGAGCGCGGTGGCCGAACAGATAAGGCGGCTGGAAAAACACGGCATTCCTTACACGCTGACGCCGGGCGTCCCCTCCTTCGCCGCTGCCGCTGCCGCGCTGCGCCGCGAGCTCACCATTCCCGAGCTCGCCCAGAGCCTCGTGCTCACTCGTGTCTCCGGCCGCGCCTCGAAAATGCCGCCCGGCGAGACGCTTGCCGGCTTCGGCCGCACCGGCGCCACGCTGGCCATCCATCTTGCCATCCACGCCATCGACAGCATCGTCGCCGATCTGACGCCGCTCTACGGAGCCGAGTGCCCGGTAGCGGTCGTTTTCCGCGCCTCCTGGCCGGACGAGCGCATTCTGACCGGCACTCTGGGCACCATCGAAGCGCAGCTCGCGGAAAACCCGATGGAGCGCACGGCGATCATCTTCGTCGGCAGCGCCTTGGCCGCGCAGGATTTCGGCGAAAGTTCACTTTACGACGCCCACTACCAGCGGCGTTTTCGCGGACGGGACGGATTGTGAACTACGGCGCCAACAGAAACGGACGGGCAACGGTCGAGCAGGCACTGGCGCGGCTGAACTTCAAGCCGCGCGCGCTGGAGCCCGGCCATGTCTGGCTGGCCGGCGCCGGCCCCGGCGATCCCGGCTGCCTGACTCTGGAAGTGCTGGCGGCGCTTGGCCAGTGCGACGCGCTGGTTTATGACGCGCTGGTCTCGCCCGATGTCGTGGCGGTTGCTGAAGGCGCCGAGCTTTTCTACGCGGGAAAGCGCGGCGGCCAGCCCTCGATGAAGCAGGACGACATCAACGCCCTACTGGTGCGTCTTGCCCGCGAAGGCCGCCGCGTCGTGCGCCTGAAGGGCGGCGATCCCTATATTTTCGGCCGCGGCGGCGAAGAAGCTTTGGCGCTCGCGCGCGAAAACATTCCGTTCCGGGTGTTGTCCGGCCTGACCTCCGGCCTGAGCGCCTTGGCCGCGACCGGCATTCCCGCCACCATGCGTGGCATCAACAAGGCCGTCATCCTCGCCACCGGCCATGCCGCGGGCACCGATGACGACATCGACTGGGCCGCGATCGCGCGCACGGGCCAGCCCGTCGTCGTCTATATGGGCATGGCCAATCTGCCGGTGATAGCGGCGAAGCTGCTCAGCGGCGGCCTTGCGCCCTCCACTCCTGCCGCCGTGATCGTCGCGGCGACCACGCCGCAAGAGCGCATCGTTGTCGCAACGCTCGTGACAATCGCCGAGGCGGCCGCGGCCGCCGGGCTCGCCTCGCCGGCGCTGATCGTCGTCGGCGAGATCGTCGCCATGCGCGCGGCACTGGCAGGTGGATTGTGACCGCCCGCGCGATCATCATCGGCGCGCCGCGCTCCGGTTCGGGCAAGACCAGCGTCACCATCGGCCTGCTGCGCGCGCTCGCCCGGCGCGGACTGAAGGTGCGCGGCGCGAAGTCCGGGCCGGACTATATCGACCCCGGCTTCCACGCCGCCGCCACGGGCCTGTCAGGCGTCAATCTCGACGGTTGGGCGATGTCCCCTTCCCTGCTCAACGCTCTGGCCGCACAGGCAGCGGAGGATGCCGAATACGTCATCCTCGAAAGCGCGATGGGTCTGTTCGACGGCATCCCCGCTCCGCAAGGCCGATCGGGCTCGGCTGCCGATCTCGCCAGGCTCTATGGCTTGCCGGTGCTTCTGGTGCTCGACGTTTCTGGACAGTCGACCACGGCGGCTGCCGTAGCCAAGGGTTTTGCCACCTACGATCCGGATGTGCGCATGGCCGGCGTCGTGCTCAATCGCTTGGGCAGCGAACGCCACCGGCGATTGTCGGGCGACGCGATCGAGGCGATCGGCTTGCCGGTGGTCGGCGCCATCATGCGCGACCCCACCCTTAACCTGCCGGAACGGCATCTCGGTCTTGTGCAAGCCGGCGAATACGAAAACCTGATGGCGCATCTCGACCGGCTGGCCGATATGGTCGAGAAGTCGCTCGATATCGACGCCATCCTGGCGTTGGCGACACCGCTGGAACCGGCGGCTGGCGACTTCGGCGATGCATTGCAGGCGCCGGGACAGCGCATCGCGCTGGCCGAGGACTCTGCCTTCACCTTCCTCTACCCGCATGTCGCCGCGCATTGGCGCATGGCCGGCGCCGAGATCGTGCCCTTCTCCCCTCTCGCCGACGAGGCGCCGGCCGAAGACTGCGATGTCTGCTGGCTGCCCGGTGGCTATCCCGAATTGCATGCCGGCAAGCTTGCGGCCGCGACGAACTTCCGCGCGGGAATGGTGCGCTTCGCACAGACAAAGCCCGTGCACGGTGAGTGCGGCGGCTTCATGGTGCTGGGCGAGGTGCTGGAGGACGCGGACGGCCAAAGCCACAACATGCTCGGCCTGCTCGGCCACTCGACCAGCTTCGCCAAGCGGAAGATGAATCTCGGTTACCGTGAGGCGCGCCTACGCGCCGCCTGCCCGTTGGGGCCCGAAGGCACGCTGATCCGCGGTCATGAGTTCCACTATGCGCAGATGACGGCCACCGGCAATGACGAGCCGCTGGCCGACCTCGCCGACGGCCAGGGCAACCCGCTTGGAGCCTCCGGCTATCGACGCGGCCATGTCAGCGGCACCTTCTTCCACGCCATTGCGAGGGGCGCATGAGCCCTTCCGCACCTCGGCAATTGCTTGACGATATCGGCCTCAGCCTCGTCTTCTTCACCAGGTTGAGGCTGCCGTCTAGCGATTTCGGCGGTCGCAGCCTTGCCGACGCGATCTGGGCGGCACCCTTTGCCGGTCTCGCCGTCGCCATCATCGGCGCGCTCGTCTACGCTGTCGCTTCCGGGCTGGGTGTAGCCACCGGTCCGGCCGCAGCGCTCGCCCTTGCCGCGACGATGCTCGCCACCGGCTGCCTGCACGAGGACGGACTTTCCGACATCGCCGACGGCTTCGGCGGCGGCAAGACGCGCGAGAAGAAGCTGGAGATCATGCGCGACAGCCGCATCGGCGCCTATGGCGCCGCTACCCTCGGCATCTCGCTGCTCATCCGCTGGAGCGCGCTGTCCGCACTGGCCGGCCCCAGCCATGTGTTCCTGGCCCTCCTTGCTGCTCACGCCGCCTCGCGCGGGCTGTTCGGCGCCTTCATGCATCTTCTGCCGCCCGCCCGCTCCGACGGTCTTTCCGCCACTGCCGGCACTGTCAGCGCCGAGACCGCTATCATCGGCGCGGCACTTGGCGCCGTGTCGCTATTGGCGCTCGGCCTTGGCGGCGCGATTGCCGCACTCGTCTTGCTCAGCCTCTCGTTTACCGCCTTCCGCGCGCTTTGCCACCGTCAGATCGGCGGCCAGACCGGCGACACGATCGGTGCGCTGCAGCAGCTCGGCGAGATCGCGGTCCTGCTCGTTGCCTCAGTTTCCCTATCCCTCTGACTCTCAACTGGAGACATTGCCCCCATGTCGTTCAAATCGCTCGAAGACCTTCGCGCCGCCTGCCTCGATCTGCCCGCCGGCAGCGACGCCGCCGCTGGTGCCGTCGCCCGACGGCAGGACACTCTGACCAAGCCGCAAGGCAGCCTCGGCCGGCTGGAATCGATCGCCGCCTGGCTGGCCCGCTGGCAAGGCCGCGAAATGCCGAAGCTCGACGCAGTGAAGGTCTTCGTCTTTGCCGGCAACCACGGCGTCACCGCGCAGGGCGTGTCGGCCTATCCGTCGGAAGTCACGGTACAGATGGTGGCGAACTTCGCCGGCGGGGGTGCTGCCATCAACCAGCTCGCCCGTGTTGCCGGCGCCAAGCTCGATGTCATCCCGCTCGATCTCGACCATCCGACCGGCGATTTCACGCAGGTGCCGGCCATGGACGAGCAGGCCTTCCTCGCCGCCGTCTCGGTCGGCTATGACGCCGTGACCAAGGACCTCGATCTCGTCTGCTTCGGCGAGATGGGCATCGGCAACACCACGCCGGCCGCCGCGATCTCGGCCGCCCTCTTCGGCGGCGGCGCGGAAAAATGGACCGGCCGCGGTACCGGCGTCGACGACGCAGGCCTGATCCGCAAGATCACCGCGATCGAGGCCGGCCTCAAGCGCCATGCCGATTCGCTCTCCGATCCATTGAAGATTGCCGCGGCACTCGGCGGACGCGAGCTTGCAGCGATTTTCGGCGCAACGCTCGCCGCCCGCCGCAACAATATCCCGGTGCTGCTCGACGGCTTCGTCTGCACCGCCGCCGTTGCACCGTTGGCAAGGCTGCATCCGACCGGGCTTGCCCACACCATCGCCGCTCATGTCTCGGCCGAATCGGGCCACCGCCGCCTGCTCGAAGCGCTCGGCCTGCCGCCGCTGCTCGACCTCGGCATGCGGCTCGGCGAAGGCTCCGGCGCCTGCCTTGCGGTCAACATCGTCCGCTCGGCGCTGGAATGCCATGCCAGGATGGCGAGCTTCGCCGAGGCGGGTGTATCGGAGAACTGACAAGCGGCAAGCCGGTTGAAGAACCAGCTTAGCACGCGGGCCGCATGATCTGATCTAGGCCGTTGTTGAATAGAGTTCCTTCGCAATCGGCTCCGGTTTTCCTGGAACTCTTAGCGCGGCTCAGCGTTTCACGGAATCGCTGAACCGCTCTAAGTATTTG